>NZ_JAXBLX010000001.1:0-265868 GCF_037027555.1 Halalkalibacter kiskunsagensis
TCTTCGGCTAATTCTTCTTCATCTATTTCATCGTCTGCGCTATCTGGCTCTTCGGCTAGTTCTTCTTCATCTATTTCGTCGTCTGTGCTATCTGACTCTTCGGCTAATTCTTCTTCATCTATTTCATCGTCTGCGCTATCTGGCTCTTCGGCTAGTTCTTCTTCATCTATTTCATCATCGCTGTCTATGTCTTGATTCTCATCAGGCAATTCGTCTACTACATCATAATTCCCTTTAGCAACCTCTCGCATTATCTTTCCTTTTTCAGGTGAAACAGGAATGCTATTTCCTGCTTCTGAAACAATTTGGCCATGATGATCTGCACTATCCACGTGTTCCGATGCTGAAACTGGCGCGCCCGCAGCAGCAAATGCACTTGCAAGCATTGCTGTAGATAATACGAGAGGAACTACCTTTTTAGAATTCTTGCCTTTTTTAATTTGTACATTTCTTTTAATAACCATGTTTCTGCCTCCTCTAAAAGCGTAAGATATGATTTTTTTTAAGTGGACTACCTATTCATTTTCTTTTATACTTTCGTAGATTCAATTGTCGAAAATAATAGTTAGTACCCTCCTTTTGTCTTTTTTTGCAGTATCCCTAACTGCTTGTCCTACACTTTACAGAAGAAATATAACCAAACTATGAGTTTAATTAGATAGAATTTAGACCTTTTTATGAACCAGGTTTTAACAATAGGAGGAAAACGGACGGGGGGATTGACTTTTCACTAGAACAAAAAACTTTAATGAATATTGCAGAGAGCACTTATACTCCGATCTGTAACTTAAATTGTGATAAAAAGGATTTACCACCCTTTGACCCAAATGTCACCCTTTCCTTTTTGTATGTAATTAGGAACCAAATGCTCAATCAATTATCCGACACCTTTTGATAAACTTCGAGAGGTACCAGGCAGCTCCCACCGGAAGATGCATTGATAATAGGCCAATGGAATCTTTCTGGGGTACCCTCAAGAGTGAAAAGTATTATTTACAGTATGATACATTTGAAGAGCTTTCTAAGGCGATTGATAAATACATTCAATTCTATAACCAGGCGATACCCAAAACGACTAAACGGCCTTAGCCCTATGGAATATAGAGCTAAAGCCGCTTAAAATCATTTTTATTATTTCCCCTGTCTACTTGACAGGGGGCCGTTCAGAGGACGGACTGTTACTCTTTTTTATAGTCACTGTTTGATTAGACAAATTCCGGGCGATGCCACTGCCCTACTCGATCCATCCTTTCAATGACACCCAAAATGTTGTTCCAATATCTACCTCGCTTATGACACCATATTTGCCATTCATTTGCTTAGTAAGTTGAGCAACAATCGCTAACCCTAAACCAGTTCCTTTCCATTTACTCATACAAGTTTTACTCCTATAGAAGGGTTCAAAAATCAATTCAAGTTCATCACTTTGTATCCCAATACCCGTATCTTTAAAATACAATTTTATTTCTTCATTGTTTTGATCATATTCTACATAGATACATACTTTACCACTTGGTTTATTATAGGCAATAGCATTGTTTACTAGATTTGTTATGACTTGATTCAAACGTAATGGATCGGCCTCAATAAAAATATTGTCATCAATATTTTCAATCTCAACAGTAATATCAGAATTGTTTGTATTAAAAATAGAGCTTACACAATTATTAATGAACGTTTTCAAGTGAATGTTCTCTAAGTTTATGCTTATCTTCCCTGATTCCATTGCTGAAAAATCTAAGATTTCCTCGATTAACTGTAATAAATGCTTTGATGCATAAAGTATTTTTTGAACATTATATTGATAGTTTTTTTTGTTATTATCTAGTAGCATGATCTGTGAATAGCCTTGTATCGTATTTAAAGGAGTTCGTAAGTCATGACTCATCTGTGATAAAAAAATATTTTTCATATAATTCGCTTTTTCTGCGTTTAACTTTGCAAGCTTAAGATGCTTTTCTCTTTCTTTTTGACGGGCCTTATCAACTAATAACCTTTGATTTTTTTTCTTTAACAGTTTATTTTCTCTCTCAATCTTTAATAGCCGATCTCTTTCAGAATCTGATATTGTTAACAAATGATTTTGATTGTAGAAAGGAGATTTTTCAATTTGATCATCAATCATAAGATATTTATGCACTTTTAGCATTTCGTTTTGAATAACAGAAGGAGTCGTAAGTGAATTATACGAACAAACTGATAATACACTCTCCCCTCCCATAAATTTATCGCACTCACACTCGTACATTCTCAACTCATAAACCAAAGAATTCTTGACTAAAACCTGTCCCCATATTCTCGTCATTAGCTTTTTATCTATATTAGGTTTTAATGTTTTAACAAGGTTTTGAAAACAATTTTCAGCATTAAATTCGCGATCAGATAAATAGTAATCAGAATTACAAATGTGTGAAATCGATTTCAATTGGTTGTTAGAATAACCTTTTAATAATAGTTTTTCCTTTACAGCATCGATAAATTCTTGACTTTCAACAAGTATTATTTTATCATCTTTATCTATGCCTTCAGCTATATAATGGATAGCATTATTAATATATTTATCGTACTCATTAAACATATACAATATATGAGCACCATTTGAATCTACACAGTTATTTATTTGCTCTTGAAGAGAAAGGGCCTTTTTATTAACTCCTGATGTATAATCTTGTGCTGACATGACATGTTACCCCTCCATATTCGTCTAAATCCATTAAGATCATTAATTGAACCTTATGTTACTTAAATCGTACATTTTTATTGAATTTATAATAAGGAAGGGCTTTTTAGCCTCGCGTTAACAGTGATTAAACTTGCTATAAACGTCCAACTACATCCCTAATTTGTTAACCATTCATCACAATATCGTTTACATATAAAACTGTATTATTGTTAACCAAAATTGTCAACTGAATTAACACAATATTATGAATAATAAGGCCTAGTACCCATGTAGCACCCATTGATTTCAAGTATATTTTCTTGTGTCTTAACAGGTTCAAGGCATCACTTATAAAATGGAGTGAAAGAGAATGATGCTACTTGACGACCGGGCAATTAGTAGAGATTATCAAGCGATGGGAATGACAAAAAATTTCAAAATGGAAGAAATCGTATTCGTATAGGCGGAAGTGCCCACCACGAGATGGGCATGGATTTGTGCAATGAAGACATGAAGATACGATTTTGATCGGGAAGGGAACATACACATGGAATAAAGCTGGATTGTGAAATCTTGTAGGAGGCTAAGAGAACGAATGATTAGCAGCCATGTAAGGTTCATAATCGCCATTCAGATTTCTAGGGACGTTAAGCTTTACGTTACCAAATGTTATTTTGGTCACCTACTTGTAACCGTTTACAAATATCGGCATTTCGTTCTACTCTCAAACACTATCAATTAAGTTATCTAAAGTAGAATTTACTTGTAGAATGACCCTATCTATTTCAAAAGGTTTTTCTATGTGTTGGTTTACTCCAAGTTTTTTAATAAAATATTTCATTCGATAATTCGTTTCCTCAACGATACATATTAGTCCTGAATTCGTTACAGAAAGCTCTGTTTTTCGTAACAATTGAAATAAAATCTCAAATTGATGGAAAGACTCGACCTCTAAAATGATGACGTCTGGCCTCAATAATTCATAAGTTGTTACGATATGCTCAACTTGATTAACTGTATAAACGTTTTGATATCCTACTTTATACAGGGAACATTTCAACAGTTTATTTAACCCTTCATATTCCTGGAAAATGAGTATCTTTTTTTTCAAAACACTAGTCATTTTCATCAACTACTTTCTTCGTAATATAGAAATATCGGGTATATATAGTTTAGATGAAAGTGAAGCTTTTTGTCTACTTATGTTGAACCCCTTTCAACTAGTTTTATGGCAACTTCGGGTTATTCATATGCCCTTTCATAAGCTATTTTTAACATGTTGCAAGATTCAATTTTAAATAACAGCAGCGACATTGTTAGTGGCTCCTAATCTTTTATATCGTCGTCATTCGTTTGACGTTTAACATCCATAAAGTTTAATACCATTTCGTCTATGTATATTCTAAGACACAACAAAAAAACCTAATATATTAGGTCTTTTATTTGAGGATTTTACAACCCTTTTTCCTATTTAATTAGCTTTTGTACTTCGCTTATTTTCAATTTAGAAATATGAGCCGTTTCAGTATAGTTATCAAAATGCGCTAAATAAGTCTTTCCAATTGTCTCAACGCATCGTATATGATTAAGGTTTACAATATATGAGCGATGTGTTTGAAAAAATGCGGGATGAGAAATATTTTCAGAGAGTGCTTTAAGTGATTCAAGAGTTGTATAAGTCTCATTTTTTGTATGGATGACTGTCTCTTTTCCGGACTTCTCTATAAAATAAATTGCATTTGTCGGAATATAAAAAGTTGACCGCCCATTTCTTAAAATTAGCTTATTTTGATTCTGTTTCAACTCTTTTTTCTTACAGTCATTTTCAAGATTTATTAAGTTAAACGCTTTCTGAATTGCTTCAAATAATCTTTGTTGTTCAATGGGCTTTACGACATAATCAATTGCAGATATATTAAATGCTTCTACCGCATATTCATTATATCCAGTAATAAAAATAAACTTCAAATTAGGAATAAACTTCGTGCATAGTTTAATTGCTTCTATACCATTCAAATTCGGCATTCCTATATCTGCTAGGACTAAGTCAATTTCTATCTCCTGTTTTGATACTAATTCTAATAACTCTTTACCATCTTTCACTTGGCTTACAACTTTAATGTATGGCATATAACTAAGAAAACTAGTTAATATTTCCCTAGAATCTTCATTATCATCTGCAATAACAATATTATATTTGTTCATGCCCATCATTCCTTGATCTCTGTTTGTTTTCTTAATCATATCAATCATAAAAGGAGCTGTAAGGAAGTGTGTGAGGTAATCTAACACAAGACACTTATTTTCTATACATGTTTAAAATTCCTATAAAATTAGTGAAATCTTTTCCGCTTTCTTAATCGGAAATTAAGGGATCTAGCCCGCTAACCACCTCACTCAACGGTTAGCGGGCTTTTGAAAGTATATTTGCTACTTCCACCCATAAATCGACAGAAAACGGGGCGTACCAGGCACCTAGTTCTTCTCCAACCAAACTTTGTCGACATGTAACCATGCATTCGGATTGCCTTCTGCATATACACCAATTTTTACTACTTCGTCTCGTGAAAGGTTGATATTATCAATTGTTACTTCAGTCCAATTCGAATTATCCGGGAAGAGAGTATTTTTATATGTTTGACCGCCTTTATCTATATAAAGACCGGCAGTATCAAAAGAACCACTTCGACGTATTTTCGCTTTAAGTGTATATGTTCCCTCTTGTAATGACTCATAGCGGAACAAGTCTGATGTGAATTTAGAAGAACTTGTGATGTCTGCATATGCGTTATTGTCTTCTTGTTTGATGTTAGCCAAAGCCATATCAGATACTGTCCATCCCCTGAACTCATCTTCAAAGTTAGAATTTTGTAAGGATACTCTCGTCACTTTTACATCATCCACCTGAAGAGACGTTCCGCCAGGTGAATCCACATAAAATCCAACGTCTATTTTTCCATTCGTCACATGAACCTTCGTAGATACCTCTTGATATTCCGACGATTTTGGTATATTAACGTAAACATCGGATTCCCCGTACTCAGCGACTTCCATTCTAGCTGTAACAGGTTCTGTACCTTGACGCTTCACTTTAGCGCTAACATAATAGGTTCCATCGTCTAAACCAGTAATGCTTTGATGTACGCTTTGCTTGTAAGCAGATGGAGAGTGAAAAAACAGTTTATACTTTCCGCTATTCACATCATTGGAATCCACGCCATAAGCCTTTGTTTGACCCTTTGGACGCCACTCGGTCCAATCGCTTATATTACCCGTTTCAAAACCACCATTTTTGACTACATTCCCCCAATGAGGTGTAAACTCGATATAATCAAGATTAAAAGCACCTTTATCTGAAGGGGTACGTTCAATTGTAATAAGATTTAACCCTTTCGTTAATGTTAATTCTACATTTTTATTCCCCCAAGAACTCCAATCTTCTGTTGCTGGAAGGGTAACAGTTGTATTGTCTGTAATTGTTTTGTTATGTCCATCTTTCACATGAACGGTCGTAGTACTTTCTCCACCAGTTCCATTTGCATATTTGAAGTTAAACCAATAAGATCCAGACTCCGGTGCCTCTACAGCAAACACAACTTTTGGTTCTACATCGTTCGTTCCTGAAGAAGCTTCAAATTTATCAACAAAACCAAACCCCGAATATCCATTATGGTTATTATTAAAGTTTGTTCCAATCCAAGATGCTACTTCTGCTTCATATTTATTACTATTTCGTGGTATAACTTTAAGTAATTTCACATCATGTGGTTCTATATCAGCAGAGTAATGATCCATATATCCAAGATCCTTATGTGCCCATAAATCACGCACCGCGGCTTCCCCAGTTAATCCTAATTCACTAATGAAATCAATGCTTTTCGTTACCTTTTCATCGGATCGGTTAAATAAACCAACGACCCATTCGCCATTCGGTAGTTGACCTACCCAGCGTTCAGTATCACGGCTTGTTCCTTCCTCATACCCTTCGCCTGGATAGAAAGGATTAGCATTTTTGTATAGTGGCTTCGCAACAAGACCAAGCTTATTTAATTCAATAACCTCAGAGTTTTGGTAAAAGCGCTCATTGTTTGATCCTGTGTCGTTAATTGTGTCATATTGGTCAGCAATTGCGATTGGAGAACCTCCTAAGGTGAATAGGGATATCGTTGTTCTTCTTTCGTTGTCATTTATCGCCTCTGATCCATATTTATTCATTCTGATAAAGTCAGCATCGAGTATCATTTGGCCCCGGCCGCCAATATCAGAAAATCCTGTTAGGCCTTGGAAAGGGTTTTTCCATTGAGACCACGCATCTTGCCATGTTTGACTGCGTCCGCTTATGTGATCCCACCCTCCATGAAACACATCTTCATCAATACGAATCATATCGCCATACTTTAATTCGACCTCTCCATGATTTTGCAAATACGGCATAACAAGGCTCACGACCAAATCTTCCCCAGCCGCTTCGTGAATCCAGCGCAGAGCCGTTTCATATTCATCCCAATGAGCGTGCCCTACTTCTTTATTTAGCCCGCCATCAAAGCCAGTTTGATACCATGACAAGAAATCAATCCTGAGAAAGCTGGCGCCAGCATCTTTAAAATACTGAACGTACCCTTTTACAAAGTCCTCCGCTCCAGGCTTAGTAACATCGACCCAATAAAGAGAATTTTCCCCTTGATCCGTTACAAAGCGGTCCCCCGGCAATGTATCTCCATTCCAATCTGTTGTTGTGATGTCCGTGTTCACAATATCGCTTACTTTTAAATCAGGATTATCAATAACCGTTTTCGAGTCGTCATTCACCGCTGCAGGAGTGACCCAAAGTGGATTGTAATAAATTCCATATTCCAGGCCCTTCTCTTTAATATAATCTCCCCACTCTTTCCACGTGTACTGCCAATTATCATTATGTTTTAAGACATACCCATTGGATGTTGTCTCGGTTGATCCCTCAATCCACCCATCCAGACTAACCATGTCATATCCATAAGGAAGAAATTCTTCTGCTATCCAATCAATATTATTTTTCCAGCGGTCTTCTGGAATCGCTACATTATTTTCATAAGGATTTTCATAGGCCATCCAATACATAGGTCCAGACCCATGACGGGTATGTTTGCTATCTCGAGCCAAAACTGGGTCGATCGAATAAACAAGTACCATAGAAAAACAAACACCAATTAATAAAAGTTTGTAGAACGTAATGCTTATTTTATTTAACATAATTTCGTCCTCCTAATATAATTTCACCTATTTTGCAAACGACAATTTTTTAGAGTAAGGTAACAACAAAACACCGAATTTACATTCCTTTTAACAGGTTTCATTTAGACATGTTGTCTATCGTCACCTCCTTTAAAAGATTGACAATTTTCATTTATTTCTTCGTTGAATAAAGTAAGTAAGCAAGCTTCATTCCAAGTGGAAAAACTAGGTGCTTATAAAGTTGTTTTCTTATACGACAATAGATTCTCTTAATAGAATTAGAACCAGTGCTGAATAATCCCCTATTACTCTTTCAACATTCAGGAGTCATTTCTATAATAATATTGCCTTATGATAACAATGCCCGGCCCCAAAGCCGGGCTTCGTAACCTAAACATTGTTTGCTATTTTCGAACCGTAGTCCGTATCTTAACTTTGTCTTTACTCTTGCTATCTACTTTCAAATTTCCTTTTTTACTCGTTGTCGTAATCACTTGTGCTTCAGATGTAGATACCTTTGCCGTTTTCACAAATAACAAATTTGTTTCACGATCGAAGTACCAAACATCGTTACCTGCTTCTACTGCTTCTTTGGAATCAACTAATGTTAATTTTTTTCCGTTCCGTTCAACGAATTTAACTTCATTTTCATCGCCTGCATTTACTTTTATTTCTGCAGACCATGTTCTATTTTCAATCTGTCCATCAAACTTGCCTTTCATTGCTGCAATTTCAAGTGTAATATTCCCCGCATTAGATACTGTCGTAATCTCTGTATCAGCCGATTGACCGCTTTCATAGTTATAGGTTTGCCCGTCATCTTCATATAAGGTAAAGCTTGAAGCTTCTCCATTTTGTTTTGGATAGACTTTCACTGTCATTGTTGATGCAGGTTTTTCATTTGTATAATTTTGAACCTCACGCTGCGGAATAATCGCACCTTCCTTCACAAATACCGGAATCGTAGACAAATCAGCATCATACTCTATCGTTTGCCCTCCCGCAAATGCTTCCTGTGTTCTCCAGTCATACCAAGTCCCTTCTGGAAGATAAATACTTCGTTTAGACATGCCTTCTAATGACATCGGGGCTACGAGCATATTAGGGCCAAACATCCATTGGTCTTCAATCCCATACACATTTGGATCCGCCGGGTAATCCATGACAAGCGGTCTCATGAGCGATACATTTCCATCCGTTGTTTGTTTCGCTCCTGAATAAATGTAAGGAAGTAGTCGGTAACGCTGCTCAATGCTTTGTTTGACAATGCTTTCTGCTTCTTGACCAAACACCCACGGTTCTCTTGTATTACTTGGATCATCGCATTCACAATTATGGGCACGGAAGATCGGCATAAAAGATCCAGCCTGCATCCAACGTGTATACAGTTCAGCGGTCGGTTTGCCGTTAAATCCACCAATATCCGTTGTGAAGTAAGGCATACCCGACATTGAAGAGCTTAATCCCAATTGCATATTGTGCCTAAAGGACTCCCAGCTTGCATCAACATCTCCGCTCCATATAGTTGCTCCATATTCTTGAATTCCAGAAAAACCAGAACGTGACAAGCTCCATAATCGGTCATCACTGTAATTTCTATGACCGTTATAGAACGCTTTTGCTTCGTTTAGAGCATACACATTTCTAATTTCTGCTGCGCTTCCTTTAAAGAATTGGTGTCTTAACGAATCCGTTGCAATCTCTGGTTCATTTAAATCAATCCAATATCCTTTCACACCTGCATCGTGTAAGGATTTAACCTGTGCATTGAACCAATCAACAGCCTTTGGATTGGTGAAGTCTACTAACCCCGCTTTCCCATACCAAGCGTCATAAATAACGGTATTTCCTGAAGCGTCTTTCACAAAGTATCCATTCAGGTCGCCTTCTTTAAAATTATTTGCTGTTACTTGAATGTACGGATCGACAATCGGTACCGTCTTGATGCCTTTTTTCGTTAACTCCTCCATGTTTTCTTTTGGATTCGCAAAAGCTTGAGACCACGTCATATCAAAGTAATGATTCTCTTCGGCCCAATAAACATCAAGAATCATCCCATCTAAAGGAATTTGCTTCTGCCTGAACGTGTCGACAATCTCATTCACTTCTTCCCAGCTCCTGTATCCATACTTAGATTGGATATAACCGAGTGCCCATTGCGGCGGCATCGGAGCAGTGCCTGTTAAGTCCGCAAAACGTTTCATGATATCCGTTAACGTATTTTCCGTCTCACCCGCCATAAAGTAGTAAAGCATTTCCCCGTTTGGAGAACTGAAAGAATACGTCTCACTATCTGTGGCACCCATATCAAACGTGACATTTTCATAGGTGTTATCGAAGTAAAGACCATACCCCTTCGTACTCGTGAAGAACGTTCCAGAAATATCAGATGTATTTCCGCCGTATCCGCCCTTCATTGCGTTGTTCATCACAACCTTATGGCCTCTGCGGTCGAAGGACCTTGAGTCACGATCGATACCTAGGCCAAAGAAATGTTCTTTTGGATCAAGGCTCATACTAGAATAAACACCTGTATCCCCGTCATAACCTAACCCCTTACCTTCGCTATGCTCGGTTACCATCAACGAATTCGCTGCATTGTAGTAAGCAAGCTTAAATGGGGATTTATAAGCACGAATACTCATTTTTTCCGTTTGAATCAAGACGTAATCACCTTTATCATCTACTTTAGGAACGACACTTGCTGTTTCTTGATTGACAACAAAAGAAGCCTTTTTCTTAAATGTTCCAGTCGGTTCCATCCATACTTTCGCCGTATCCTCTTGAACGAATTCGACTTTTACCTTTTCCTGACTTGCAGAATTCAATACGATCGATTTCCCATCATCGGATACCGTATATGGCGTGTTGGCATCCAAGCTTTCAACATACGTAACGTTTTGATACTCGGATGGATCTGTTTTCACCATTTTGACGCTAGCGAGATCAAGAACAGCCTCAGCCTGGCCTTCTGCAATAACACCAACCTTTACCACTTCACCAGCCATTAACTCGATATTTGGGACACTTATTTCTTTCCAATCAGCGCTTGCTGGGACCGGAACTTCTTTTGTCCCTCCAGAGTAAGTAACATAAAGAGTTGCTTTGTCAAAAGTTCCAGATTTACGAGTGTTTACGGTAAATTGGTAGTTTCCATCAATAGGTGCATAACCAAATTGCCATAGATCAGATGAATAAGCTTCCTTACCCGTCATTCGGACAAATGACGTTTTATCTACTGCTTCAATTGATTGGTTGACCATATTGCTGCGGCTCCACCCAGTGAATCCTTGCTCAAACTCTTTGTTATACAGTTTGACCTCTACATCTTCCGTAACCTCTGAGTTTGCTGATTCAAGCTTCACATTATCAATCTGCAAGGAAGTATCTGCAATTGGTGCTTCCATATAAAACTCTAAAGTCAATTGACCTTCCGTAACATTGATCGTGTCCGTGCTAATTTTTTTATACTCAAACTCATCAGCGTTCCACTTCTCTTTCTTAGGACCATCCGGATCTTTTAGATTTGGTTCAATTGTCACTTCAACCTTCTCTTTACCAGGCTGTGAAACGATTACTTTAGCAATCCCATCTGTAAATGTTGGATCCAAATGGGGCATCAGTTTAGTCATTGCTGAAACCGTATAATCGCCATCTTTTAAACCAACAATCGTTTGCTTTGAAGAAACTTTCCCACCTTCATCCGGAGAATACAAATAGTGTTTGTATCCTTGATAAGCATCGTTTTTATCAACACCATGCCAGACTGTTGTGCCAAACGTATCGACAGTCCAACCCGTTTCATTGCCCATTTCAAAATCTCCGTTAATGAGCTGACCTGTGCCATGTTCTATCTGAATGGAATCTAGTATAACAGAACCTGTATCTTGATCAGTGAATTCCAAAGTTAGTAAATTCAAGCCTTTGTTCAGTTGGACAAGTTCTTCGACAGTGCCCCATTTATCGTTCGTACTTGGGAATGACACTGTAGTCGGTTCGTGAGTAACGTTCATATTCTTATCCTCAACGGATAGAGATAAGGTACTAGCTTCTTCCTTTCCATTTCCATATTTTATTGCGAGAGGGAACTTTCCTGCTTCAGGCGCTTCAATGGCAATTGTTACTTTTGAGCCTTTTTCATCCAGCCCAGTGAGATAGCCAAATCCATCATATCCCATTTGTTCGTTATCAAATATAGCTCCTCCTTGATAAGTTGCAACTTCGGTTTGATATACTTTCTTAGTTGTTTTGGGAATGAGTTTCAATACTGTCGTATCATGAGGTTCGAGCATGTCAGAATACATCGTACGGTAGCCGAGATCCTTATGCTCCCATAGATTGCGGGTGAAGGCTTCATCTTTGATTCCAAGGTCTTTTTTGAAATCCATTGATAGCCCTTTGCTTTCATCACTGCGATTCGAAAGAGAAACGACCCAAGTACCATCTGGTAATTGGCCAGCCCATCTTTCACTGTCTCGACTTACATTGTTTTTGTAATGCTGATTTGAATAAAAAATAGGTTTTCCAACGAAACCACGTTTGTTCAGTTCAATCAATTCAGGGTTTTGGTAATATTTATCGTTATCTCCAATCGTGTCATATTGATCGGCAATGGTAATTGGAGAGCCTGCCATCGTAAAAAGAGAGATTGCTGTTTTCTTTTCGTCTTCAGCATAACTTCCCTTAAACGTATTTAACTTTAAGAAGTCACCATCATTAATCATCGAACCACGTCCAGAAATATCCGCAAAACCAGTAAACCCTTGGAATGGATTGGCCCATTGAGACCAATTATTAGTCCACTCTTGTCTACGGCCGCTGATATGCTCCCAACCACCTTCGAACGCATCCTCATCAATTCGAATCATATCGCCGTATTGTTGTTCAAATTCACCGTGGTTATTTAAGTCCGGCATAACCAAGCTAAGGAACACATCATTTTCGGCAGTGGCTTCATCCATCCATTGAAGTGCTTTGCGATATTGTTCTCGCGTATGACCTACACCAACTTGGCCTAACCCCTTATCGTAACCGCTTTCATACCAAGACAAAAAGTCTACACGTAAATACGATGCTCCTTGTTCAGCAAAAAAATCTACATATCCTTTCAAAAATGTCTCGGCATCTGGATGGTCAACGTTTAACCAATAAAGGGCTCTTTCTCCCCCTTGACCACCATCAAAACGATCACCTTCGAGTATTTTTCCGTCACCGATGTCTTGCGGTTCAGTAATCACAAGATCTGCGACTGGTGTATCGGTACCAATTACTTTGTATTTATCCGGATTTTTAACAACTTCTGGACTGATCCACAGCGGATTGTAATAGATACCAAATTTCATATCTTTACTCTTCACATAATCTGCCCAGTGTTTCCATGTGTGACCATTCGGGTACCGTTCGTGTGGATAACCGTGCCAATTGTCATATAGCACTGAGACATCGTCAATATCGATTCCCGCATCGCGTGCTTGATTTTCTGTAGGATCGACGATAAATTCAATTTTTAGCTGACCTGACGTCACATGAACAGTCTCTTGATATTCTGCCCAACTTTCTGAAGTCACTGATTTTTGTACACTGGCTTCAGGCTTAGCCTTGTCGTATTCAGAAATCTTCATAACGATCGTAACACCTTTGTCGGCAAAACTATTTTTTCCTTTAGCCTTAGAACTGACACGATAGCTCCCATTCGGTAAATCCTTTATCACTTGCGAAATGATTTGTTTGTTTGGGTCTCCACTATAGGTCCATAACGACTTATCACCTTCAGAGTCTTCATTTCGACCGTGAGCAAAATCCCCTTCAAACGTCCATCCTTCTGTTTCTTCCTGTTCAAAGTCGCCGTTTACCACAACATTACCATCAGGAATGAGAGGTTGATTGGCATCTACAGCAGCAAAGGTAATGTCATCTAGTTGCAAAGAAGCGTTTCCTCGTTTGGAATCAATGACAATTTCAACCGTCATATCCGTTCCAGTCGATGTTACATCAATAGTATACTTTTTATAACCCGAACTTAGCTTGATTGGTACCTTTTTTACTACTTTTCCATTCTGGCTGATCCGCATTTTTGCATAACTGGCAATTTCCTCGTCGGTAAACTGATTTGTGCCGCTAAAATCTTCTAAAGTTGCCCATGCAGATAGACGATATGTTTTCTCTTCCAACCCTGTCACTGTTTGACTTATGGAACCATTAAAAGGCGCATTCTTATAAAAGTAAAACTTAAAGTTATTAAGGGCACCGTTCTTATCAACTCCAGAATCAGCATTGCCCTTAATATCCCAGCCTTCTGTCGTCGCATATTCAAAGTCACCGTTAAATAATTTCCCTGGTTTCAGGTATGGTTTATCGCGGCCATCCATGTAAATCGGGTCGCTCATCCATCGATCATTATGCGATACGACGTAGCCATTTTCATTTAACAGCATCGCACCCTCGATCCAACCATCCGTACTAATCATGTCGTAACCGTAAGGACGAAAATTTTCGCTTATCCAGTCAATATTATCTTTTAATCGGTGTTCCGGCATGAATACATCGTGTCCAAATTGATGTTCATACGTGATCCAGTACATCGGGCCGGCACCTTGTCTAGTAAACTCACTATCTCTGGCAAGAACAGATTGAATGTTGAAAGCAGAAACAATAATCATCGCAATCATTATTAAAATGCTGGCTTTCAGTAATGGTCTGATTCGCATACTTACACCCCCTAATTGGTTTCGTTCAATTAGAAACTGCTTATTGTTTCTTTTGCCTAAAACACGAACACCTCCTTTAAATCGATAAATTCTCTTTCTTCCTTCAACCAGCTCCTTTCCGTTCACCTGTTTCATCCGTCATCAGTAGTAAATTTCTTTTGCGTAGTTCTTCTTCTAATAAAGAGATAAAATCAGAATTAAGCTTTAATGCTAGGGCTTGAGTATACGCATAAAGTAAAAATTGATTACTTACCTGCTGAATCATCGCTAACACTCTCCTTGAAAAAAGAATATTCGTTAAACAGCGTTAAAAATGGAAATGATCCTTACAATGGAAGCATAGTCAACAAAAGGTAGATACTTTATTCAGTGAATGAAGTAATTGAACACAAGGATCCAACAGCAGTCGTTTCCTTTATTATTTATAAATCGGCACTTTAAATAAATGACTAACGACTAACGCACATGCTCCAATCAACCATACGTCCTCTCCTAGCTGTGAGGTTTTGAATTGAAGCTTGCGAGGATGCCTGATAAAAAAGTGAACGGCTAGCTCCTTTTGCATTCCTTTTAGTAGAAAGTCATTTTCCCTCAACCCTTCGCCACCTAAAATGACGGCTTCCGGATTAAATAGATGTATCATGTTCTTAATCCCTAAAGCGAGGTTTTCCCCTTGCTTTTCAAGCAGTTCCTGCGCATATTGATCTCCTTTTTGAGCCGCCATAACAACACTTTCTGGTGTTATCGGATGAAACGAATCGATTAATGTAGGAACACCTATTGCAACCATTCGTTCTGCCTCATGTACAAGATATGGATCAGACGCATATAATTCTAGACAACCTCGCTGCCCACAATAACAGAGACGGTCTCCCTGATTAATCGTGATATGTCCTAACTCCCCAGCTCCTCCGAAGTCTCCTCGAAACAATGTATGATCAATGACAATTCCTGCCCCAACACCCGCTCCTACCGTAACACCAATGAAATTTCGATATTCTCTTCCTGCGCCTATCCATTTCTCCGCAAGAGCAAATACGTTCGCGTCATTATCGATCATCAAAGGAACATCGAAGTGCCTGCCGATCGGCTTCAAATCTCCATGATCCATCTTTAATATCGGTGAATAGACCACTTCATTATTTTCCTGATCTACTAACCCGGGTGTTGCAATCCCAATACCCACCACTTTTGAACCGCTTTCATTTCTTTTGATAAAGCCTTCCAGTTGTTCAATAATAACGGTTGTTAATTGCATCGCTTCCTTTGTAGTATATGAAAATTGATGTTTATGTAAAATATTACCTTCCAAGTTCGATAAACACATTTTCACTTCTTGTTTCTCAATTTTCATACCAACAATCACACCATAATCGCCATTAAACTTCAATAATACCGGCTTCCTCCCACCATGCGAATCTCCTGTTCCAACTTCTGTAACTAGATTTTCCTTTATCAGTTCCTCGATAATATTCGTAATCGTCGATAAGCCGAGTCCAGTAACTTTGGCGATGTCCGTACGTGAGACATTCCCTTGAAGGCGAACCAGATCAATTACGATGGACCGGTTAAGATCTTTAATCAGTTCTTTATTTCCTTTTCTAAATACATTCATGACATCTTCTCTCCTGTCATCTAATCGTATGTAAAATTTAACATACTTCATTCAGTGAAACAAGATTAAATTTCAGATAATTAAAAATAATTAGATATCACAATTATACTGACTAATTTGTTAGAGGCCGCAAAGCTTTTTTGACGAATTACTTTGCAGCCTTTATGACGATCACCAAGGAGAGGTTTGGCTGTTATTCCATTTCCGATTGTTGCGGAGTCTCTAATACATCTTCTAACTCTTTATCTTTGATAGTAATGTCGGCTTCTTTTTGAAGATTGGAAATCACCGTGTGAATTGAGTTCGCTTTTGCAAATTTCAATTCTTCTTTAATGACATCTTTCTTATCTTCAAACGTGTTTGCTTTCTTATCCGTTACTTTTATAATGTGATAACCGTATTGCGTTTCCACAGGATCACTGACTTTATTGACTTCAAGTGAAAATACAGCGGAATCGAATTCAGGAACCATCATCCCTTTCCTAATGTAGCCAAGGTCGCCTCCATTGTCTTTTGAACTAGGATCGATTGAATATTCGCTAGCAAGCTCGGCAAAGTCTTCGCCCTTATCAGACCTTTCCTTCACTTCTTTCGCTGTTTTTTCGTCCGTGACTAGAATGTGACTCGCTTTTATTTCTTCTTTGTATTTATCTTCAAATTCTTTTTTTATTTCTTCCTCTGAAACATCCACTCCATCTGTTGTCGCTTTTTGAGCCAATAACTCACGTTCAACAAGTTTTCTAAATGCTTTCTCGTCTCCAATTCCGTTTTCCACAAGAGCCTGCTGTAAGCCTTCCTCCCCACCGAATTGCTCCTTATAATCGTTGACTTTTGTATCAATCTCTTTATCTGTTACGTTAAATTCTTTTTCAAGAAGCATCGTTTCAACCATCTGTTTTAAAACTTTGTCCCCGCCCTGCGCCTTTAATTCGTTGTAAAATTCCTCTTTCGTTATATCACCCGACTTGGATTGTACAATTGTATCGGCACCGGAGTTACAAGCAGCAAGAGAAAGAAGTCCAGCCACCATTCCAAAGTTAACTAACCATTTTTTCATCAAAAAACACTCCTATTTTATTTAATCCTGTTTGGCACTATAGTCTGCATCAATAATCTTATTAATTGGATGACCACATTCAGTCAAAACTTTAATTTCAGATCCTACATATAGATCCGTCTGCCAATCTCCATTCGGCAAATCAACCTCAATCGTATATGTACCTGGCCCGTATACGTCTGTGACATTATCAAAGCTCGTCTGCCCCTCATAAGGTTTCCCATCTTCTTGAAGAACTGTTCCTTCCGGATAAGAATAGCTTGTAAAGCTAATCTCAATTGGATCCATGCCTTCAGGAACCGTAAACGTTGCTGTCCCATTGATCACACTAGAATGAAAAAACTGATCGAGCGGGCGCTGAAGTTCAATCGGTTCAGTCAATGCGAAATTTTCTGTTACCGTTATCGACTCGCTCCACAACACGCCCGTCCCTGGGTGGTTAGGACTCTGATATGCTTTAAACATATAATTCCCAGCCACAAGCTGATCCGGTGTATAAGTTAATTCCTCTGTTTCACCAGATTCTAACGCATGAACCACTCCCGTAGCGACAACCTCGCCATTTTTAGGATTTCCTTTTTCCGAATAGTAAACCTCATACGTCACTTCCCCTTGCATATCACGTGAGTCTTGACCATTTTTTATCGTGGCAGAAATCCCATAACAAGTTAAGTTTTCAACAGTAAATGATAAGGAGCTTCTATCCCATGCTGATTTATCCTTTGGTCCTTGTTGTTTTGGTCCTTTTTGGATACTAACGTTAGCATTCTCATTCTGTTTCGTTGCGGCAAATGTTGTATCTCCTTCTTGTACAAATGGAATGGTCAGCAATGATGCCATTATGATACCTACAGTCATTTTCTTTATCTTTTTCAAATTACTCCCTCATTTCCTTTTCTATCGACCGGATTCAACAGATTGATAGTTTCATCGATCTTTTTTATTCAATATTCGATTACAACCATATCCCAATATTTTAGCGCTGGGAGTGTAAAGAGAACTTGGTCCCCTTCTTGAACAAACTCAAGCTCTTGCGCTGACCCTTGATCCATGTCTGGTGAAGCCAGCCATACTTTCTCTACCTCTTGTTCTGAGTGTACGTTAATCGGAACATCATGAATCCATTCTGGTTCGGTTTGCTCTCCCATTTTATCTTTCCATTCCATTGAAGTTGCTTCAGTGAAATTAATAAAATGCAAAATCTCTTTATTCTCTTTTTGTTTCGTAAAGTTCCATACTGAACCTATTTCTATATGACTCGTTATCGAAATGTCATTTGAATAAACTTCTTTCTCTACCTCTTCCACACCATCACGCAGAAGGTTTTGATAGGCTACTGAAAAATCATAGTAGGTAATAAGCTGTTCATTTAGTTCATCCGGTATCTCTAAATTTTTATTAGGAAAGTATTCATTTGCTAGCATATTCTCCCCAAGTTCTATATGAGCACCACCAGAAGCAAAAATAACAGCATCTGTAAACAACACACCTGGTGTATTAAATTGACCTGGTGAATGAGATAGATCATAGTTCATATAGGCAGCTAATACGGTTTGAAGTTCCTTATTGCTAAACTCCCAGTTTTCATCGATAATCCGTTTTAAATCCCCATAATAAGGCTGCTCCCATGTTTCTGTATATAAGAAATTCACAGGAGACTGTGCAATTTCAGCTTGTCCATACTGTGACACCGCATTTAACACCAAGTCGACACCTAACGCACGCTTTGCATTTTCAAGAAAAACAGGATAGGTTTCCCAAAGTTCAATTTCTTCACCAAATGCATTCCAAATTTGCCCACGGTGACCTAACTGATCGACATGCCATCCATCAAATGCTAAATGGTTAAACACCTCTTGTTCTTTTTCAAAAATGTGTTCTTGCCAACCTACATTTGAAGGGTCAAATAAATAAAGTTCTCTCCACTCATCTGGAAGAGGATGCTTATCTTGCTCATGTTGATTGGGATCCTTAAAAATGCCCCACTCTCGTTTTACCCCTTCTTCTTCGTAGTTTTCATTTGCACCGAATAACAAATTGTAATTCATCGCCTTCATATTTTTTTCGTGTGCAAGGTCGATATATGTTTCGACTGTCTGTCTTGAAACTTCTCGATTGGCAATATCATTCCACGTTGAGGCCACTTCACCGTTTTCCATTTTCAGTGGGTCATCATGTCTATCTTGCCAATCATAAAATTGAATGCCATTAATATGAAATCGATTCAACCTTTTGATCACAGCACGCTGCTCTTCATCTTCCATCTCATGAAAGTCAGCTAAATATCCGTATCTAGGAAACTTACTCCAATCAGAGGAAACGTCCACTGCGATATTCAAATGATCGATTTCATCCTTTTCTTTATTTACTAAAGAAACCTCAACCATATATCCCTTAAAGTCTTCTTCATTCGGTGTCCATTCCCACGTAATTTCTCGCTTATTACTTACAGGAATCTCCTCTTCATAAACAAGGTCATTTAAATGTTGATAGCGTACGACTAAACTTCCTTTTTCCATTTTTTCATATAAAGAAAGATGAAACGTTACGGCTTCACCTGGCTGATAGGCTGCTTGATCTGTAGAAATATCGCCTAGCCAGTTTTCATGTTCAATAACAGAAGGTTCATCAGGTTCAGGTGGTTCAGTTTGAGAACAACCTACAAGAACTAACATTCCACATAGTAAGACTAAAAAAAAACTCAGTGATTTTTGATTTTTCATCTTCTTCCCTCCATTCTTAGCTGTTAAAAAAGGGTCTGACCCCTACAACAATATTCGTATTCTAGGGGTCAGACTCTTAAATTATGAGACACCTACTTTTTCTTGAAAGTCTGTTACAAATATTACTTCAAGATAACGCTTGATTGTCCCGGAAGCGTCAGGTTGATTTTTTTCTGTCCATGATTTCGCTTTACTTTGTCCGTTGCATATAAAATGTTGACATGTTTTAATTCATCGTCAGTTAAGCTTACTTCTACTGTCTCATCAGACAGATTGTGTACAACCAAGTTCGTTTCGCCTTCATATGAACGCTTGAAAGCGAGCACACGTTCATCATTCGTTTCAACCGCTTCGATACCGCCGTTCATTAATGCGTTGCTTGCTTGACGAACCTCAATCAGTTCACGGTAATGGCTGAACATAGAATTCGGATCATTTACTTGCTCCTCGGCAACCACTGCAGTCTCACCCGTGTTATATTTTGTTTCAACCCAAGATGTACGGTAGTTATCCTCTTCTTTTGACCATACAAAAGGTTCACGAAGATAGATGTCAGGGTTATCGCCGAACTCGTTCGGTTCGTTCGTTTTATCGCCTAGTTGGCCTAGTTCTTCACCATAATAGATAAACGGGTTTCCGGATAAGGTAAACAAGATGGATGCAGCTAATTTCGCCTTCTTCTCATCTCCCTTAAATTGCGTCATCGTCCGTATTTCATCATGATTATTCAAAAAGACCGCATCTGTCGCCCCACCTTCTCTCTTCGTGTCGTAAAGAGCAAGCACTCGTTCTTGAAGCTCTGCAATGCCAAGATTTTCTCCTGTCTTAACCGACTTCATAATCAAATCACCGAGATCAAAGTTAAACAGTGATTCCATTCCTTCATAATAATTAGCGACGATCTCTTCTTCCTTCCAAACTTCCCCTACTAGATAAACATCAGGTTTTACCTTTTGTAGCTCGCTTTCGAATTTCTTCCACCACTCTACGTTCGCTTTATGATCATAAAATTCATCTGCGGATCCCTCTTCCGGAAAGTAGATGTGCGGAGCCGCATCTAGGCGGAAGCCGTCCACTCCCTGTTTTAACCAGTATTTTGCTGCATCGATAATTTCCTCGTGGACTTTCGGGTTATGAAAATTTAAATCTGGGAGAACTGATGGAAGCGTATCATAAAAATGAGCCATGTAATGATCGCCGCTTTCAGCTTGATGCCACATCTGTTGATCCCAAGGACCTTTTCTGTCAAGATTTGTATCTTCATCGGCCCAAATATAATAATCACGGTATTTACTATTTGGATCCATTGCTTCAGTGAACCACGGATGTTTAATACTCGTGTGGTTAACGACAAAGTCTAAGATCACTTTAATTCCGCGCTTATCTGCTTCTTCTATTAAATAACGGAAATCTTTCATATCACCATATTCTGGGTCAATCGAATAATAATCCGTTGTGTCATATTTATGATACGTCGGAGATGGGTAAATCGGCATCAGCCAAAGAGCTGTTGCCCCTAATTCTTCAATATAATCCAATTTATCCGCAAGACCGCGCAAATCTCCGACACCATCACCACTTGAATCAGCGAAAGAGCGTACGAGCACTTGGTAATACACATCATTTTCCGTTTGGACACTCTGTTCTACAGGGGGCGCTGCATAAACACTATGGACTGTGCTTGTCAGCATGAAACCAGCTAGAACACTTGCTAATAGTTTTTTCTTCATTTCCATTTCCCTCCAATGTATAAATATTTACTGAAGTGAGAAGCAGGGCCCGAAAGACTTAGACATTCTTTTGGGGCACCTGCCAACTTCAAAGCCACTCTATCAATCTACTATTAATTAGCGAGCGTTTCCGTTAAAGAAAACTTGTACTTTATGTTTTTCATCAGCAGGAATGTTAACATAAAGAATGTTTTCCTCTTCATTAAAGAAATATGTTTCGCTTGTTTCTTTCACAGCTTCCGCGCTGCTTACTGCTTTATATTTGCTTGATGCAGCTTGAACTTTGCTTGGTTTTTCTGTGTTGTTCAGTTTCAATGTGTAAGATTTCAACTTAGTACCTTTATAGTTTTGAACTTCTTTCTCTTGTTCAAACGTAACGATGTTTTTATTTTGCTTATTTACTGTAAAATTCGTCACGTTATATTCGCCATCTTGATAACTTTGTGTTTGAGCGTCATCTTCATAGAATGAGTATGTCGCTTGATCATTCAAGTAAGTGTCAAGTACTAAGTTTTCAAGTGGTTTTTCACCAGTGTATTGCTGAACTTCACGTGTTGGAATAATAGAATCTTGTTTAACAAAGATCGGTAAATGGTCTAGTTCCGCTTGTACCGTAATTGTCTTATTTCCTTCATATTTCTCACCTGTCCAGAAGTCTACCCATGTTTCGCCTTTTGGCAGATATACATCAACAGATGTAGCACCTTGTTCTAGAACAGGAGCGACCATGATATTGTCACCGAACATGAATTGCTTGTAAATATCATAGGTATTTTCATCCTCTTGGAAATGGTAGACAAGCGGCTGATAAACTGGTTTGCCTGTTTCAGTAGCCTCCTGCAGTTCGTTATACAAGTAAGGCAGAAGCTGATAGCGTAAATTCACGTATTTTCGAGTAATGTCTTCCACCTCTTGGCCGAATACCCATGGTTCCTGCCCTATCACTCTTGGGTCTCCTCCGTCACTGTCGTAATGAATGCGTGCAAACGGTTCGAAAACACCAATTTGAATCCAGCGTGCGAACAATTCCCCATCCGGACGTCCCGCAAACCCGCCAATATCTCCACCGACCATCGGAACCCCTGATAAGCCGACGTTCATATTCACTGGAAGAGTCATTTCTAGTCCTTCCCATGAACTATTTTGATCACCTGTCCAAAGAGCAGAATAACGTTGCGAACCTGCGTACATATCGCGTGTTAACACGAACGGACGCTCACCAGGCTTGTACAATTCAAATGCATTATACGTTGCTTCCGCTTCATGATGTCCATACAAGTTGTGATATTCGGTGTGCAATATTTTATTGTCTTCGTAACCGAAATAAGCATCCAGTGGCATAGTCCAATAGTATTCTGCCTCGAACACAGCTGGCTCGTTCATATCATTCCAAATACCGTCAATACCAGCATCAAATAGAATGTTATGTTTACTAGCCCACCAGTCTCTTACCTCTTCTTTTGAGAAATCTGGGAACATAGAATCTCCAGGCCATACCGGACCGACAAATGGCGTTCCATCTGCACTTTTCGCCCAATAATCATTTGCTGTCCCTTCGTCATACAAAAAGTAGCCTTCTTCTTTTTTCACAGCCGGGTCATTAATGGCAATGGCATGGAACCCTTCCATAGATTTTAATTCAGCCAACGCTTGTTTGTAGTCTTCTTCCCATGTGAATAACTTATAATCTTGCATGTAGTCGATGTCAAAGTGCATAACATCAAGGGGAATGTTTTTATCACGATACGTTTGGGCAACCTCTACGATCTCGTCAGCAGTGTACTCCCACTTACTTTGATGTAGACCCAATGTCCACTCTGGAGGAAGATTAAATTTCCCCGTAATTTCTGTATATTGACTCACAACATCACTGATTTCAGGGCCGTAAATAAAATAGTAGTTTAATTGTCCGCCATCAGCATAGAAGTAGTAATAATCATCGCTTTCACTCGCCATTTCATAATAGGAACGATGCGTGTTATCAAAGAAAATACCGTATGCTTTTTTATCCTTCAATCCCATAAAAAACGGAATCGACACATAAATGTATTTTGTATCTTTATTGTAACCATAGGAATCCGTATTCCACAGGCCTATACTATCTCCTCGTTTGTTAAGTTCCAATCCAGCTTGCTCACCGAAGCCGTAGAACGCTTCATCTGGTGTCGTTTCTCTGAAAACGTATGGTTTTCCATCTTCATATCCAGCCGAAGAACCAAATTCAGAATAGTCCTCGTTTATGAGGTTGCCATCCTTGTCTAAAAATTTCACGCCATAAGGTGCCTTGTTAATAACGACAGTAATTTCAGCCGTTTCTAACTGATAAGTATCCCCTTCATCTTGCGCAGAAAATTCAGGTGTGTCCCATTCTGTTTTTTCAATCCCTGGTGAATGTTTTACTTTTTCCCCATCTTCTACAATAGATATTTGAGCAATATCATCTTCTAACAAGTTCACATACCCATCATATTCTGAACCGAAATCTAGCTTAACACCATTGTCAGTCCGTTCAACCGATTGCACAACGAGTTGTTCAAGATTGTCTTTATCTAACGGAATTTCTGGGTGTGGCTTATCTACCGCTAATGCAGAATAAGGAGCAATCGACGTACTTACAAGTGCTGTTGCAATCGCGACAGCAAATATCGATTTTTTAATTTTTTTCATAATACACCTCTTTTTATTTTAATAGGGCTTGTCTTGCGCAAGACAATTCATTTCAACTAAAGTGATCTCAATCACCTTAGCTACTTTCAAATTAACAACTTAATGAATTCTGAACAATCGGAAAAAACACCTATGATTATGTGAATGCGCTCTCAAATCATGAAAAACAGTGAAAAATAATGGGAAAGTAAATTTTAAATATCCTTTTAAAACCACTTGTACCCTGGTTTTGGCTTGTTTTTTTATTCCATTTTCATTTGGCGTATAGCTTTTGTTATTAACGAATAGAAAGAGAGATTTTAGAAAAGTATAGATCGAAAGAACTAAAGGACTTTGCTCACCTTCCACTTATACTTAATGAATCACAACCTTTTATTTATCGCTTATCACTTTAAATTAGACACTTTTATAAAGTGATTTTCCACCAATGAGTAATTTATGTAAAATTATGGATTTATCGATCGTTTTTCTCAGGAAATTTTAGGGGGTGATATTTTTCTCTCTTTATTCAAAATAAGACACCTTTTCATATAATTGTTGAAAAATATTATGTTAATTTTAAAATACTAGAATAGGTAGACTTATGATTTCTCACACTTCCAGTGGGAAATTCAACTCTCAACCTGTACAATGATTAAATGATAGAAATAATAAGGCGGGGTATTATGTTCCGAATTTTTTTGTTATCCAGAAGCTTTTCATCCAAAATCATAGTAGCCTTTCTACTTGTGATTTTGATCCCGACGCTTTTTACTTCTCTGTCTTTCTACTTGGAGTCTAATTCTATCTTGAAGAAGAACGTACGGGACTCTACCATTCAAATCGCCAAATCTACAGCGGAGTCGCTTTCTTTCATTTTGAACGTTGGGATCGATACTTCTGATTTCATTAGCAGCGATCAGACGATCCAGCATGCTGTTTTACAATTGAATAGCAGCACGCCATTCGAACAGAGAGAGAATTCACAATATATAAATACTTTGCTGAATAATATGGCTTATTCCAACTCCTTCGTCAAAATTGTTTATGTGTTAACGGAGGAAGGTAGCGGTTGGGGAAGCGGTACGTTTGCCAAAACAAACCTTAATAAAATACGGCTTTCCGACCAGGAATGGGTGAAGGAAGCCAAACGAAGGGACGGAGCTTTGGTTTGGCAAGGGATTCAGTATGATCTTTTCCACGGTGGTAGCGTAAATACGGACTTGGTTCTTCCCGTTAGCAGAGTCTTAAAAGATTTTGACACGATGAAAAATATCGGACTTGTGCAGGTTCATTTGGATGGACGGTCCATTCTTAACACGATTGAACGATTAGAACTGGGGGAGACAGGAAAATTTTTCATCGTAAATACCGAAGGAAGAATTATGGTTGATTCCAACCTCGACATGATCAATAAGAAGGTATTGAATTCTGAGGGGTTGTACAGGCATATTATGGGAGACCACGTAGAATTCGAGTTTTCCATGAAAGGGGTCCCTTATTACGGAGTTAAGCAGAAACTGAGCAACGGTTGGATCCTTGTAGGTACTGTCCCGGTTCATGAAATCAGTGGACAGTTAGACCGTCTCCAATCTTGGATCCTTTTTTCCTCTGGTGTCTTTTCCCTAATTGCGATCGCAATCGGTCTTTTTATTGCCAGAGAGGTAACCAAGCCTGTAAAACAACTTACCGGAAGCATGCTGCGTGTTCAAAAAGGGGACCTAAAAGAAAGAACGACCGTTAGTTCCTCCGATGAGATTGGCTTTTTGAGCAAACAGTTTAACGAAATGCTTCATGAAATCGAAAATTTGATGCAGCAAGTGGAACGTGAGCAGAGTGAAAAATATCATGCAGAACTTCGAGCTGTTATGCATCGGGTTCATCCACACTTTCTCTTTAATACACTCACCACTCTTCGCTGGCTTATTGATTCGAATCAAAACGAACGCGCTTCTCTAGTATTGTCAGCAATGAACCATCTGTTGGAATCAAATATGGGGAAAAGTGGCAGCATCATAACGGTAAGAGAGGAACTAGACATTATCGAGAAGTATTTAGTCATTTTAGAACTTCGCTACGAAAGAACATTCTATCTGGAGCTCGATATAAAACCGGATACAGAAGCAGTACACATCCCTCGTATGCTTTTGCAGCCTATTGTGGAAAACGCCATTTTCCATGGCATCGTACCAAAAAATACGGATGGGAGAATCTCGATAAGGATTCAATTTATTAACGGGGATCTAGAAATTCTTATTAAAGATAACGGCTTAGGTATCAGGAATGATAAATTGAAAGAGTTAAATGATCCAGAAACGGCCTGCCAAAAGGGAACTATCGGTATCGGTCTACGCCATATCTTTGACACACTGCGACTGTATTATGACCAAAATTGGGAATGGTCTATCGCAAGCGAGCCGGAGCAAGGTACCACAGTACGCATTTTGTTGAAAAACATAACAGAACGTACCAGTAAGTAATAGCGAAACAGGGAGGAATAACATGTATAGAGTTCTTATCGTCGATGACGAGACTGCTATTCGCAAAGGAATCACTGCCTTTATTGATTGGGAAAAGGAAGGGCTATTCGTTGAAGACCAATACGGAAACGGTGCTGAAGCACTGACTGCTCTTGAAAAACATTCCTATGATATTCTCATTACAGATATCAAAATGCCTTTAATAGACGGCATTGAACTCATGCAGCAAGCACTAGAGCTTTACCCATCGCTCAAAGTGATCCTAATCAGCAATTACAGTGACTTTGAATACGTAAAAGAAGGGCTTAAGCTGGGCGCTGTCGATTATTTGTTAAAACTAACTATGAAAAAGGATGACCTTCTCACCGTCCTGCGGCAGTGTATTTCCATGCTGGAGGACGAACGGAAAAAGGATTCCGAACTAAACCATTACCAACAGGGGGCTGTCTATCTGGCACGAAAAAATGTCGAACAGGAAATTAAAAGATTGATCGTTCAAGAACAAACCCCCCTTTCATCAACCTCTTGGGCCCCGGCATGGTTGGAACATTCCTATGCTTGTGTCTATCTTATGCTGGACATGGCGGAGGAATGGAGAGAAAATTACGGCTATCTACATGTGCAGCTCCTACTGGAGGAATGGCAGAAACTGTTTTACATGCAAGTAGAAGAGGGATTTTCGCTGCTTGTGGCCGAAAGCGACATGTTTCTCATTTTACCGGATCACGATGGAAAAGCAGAGCCGCGGCTACTACAGTGGAAGCAGTTACTGGAAAAGGAATGGAATGTTTCAACGTCAGCCGGTTTTGTAACAGAACAAGGTACAGCAAGCATTGTCAAGGGATTTTCCAACAGTCGCTCTGCCTGCCAAAGACGCTTTTTTGAAGGGCTTGGTGGCCTGTATTTAAAGGATCATTCAAAAGTAGTTGTCGAAACAGAAGGACATGGTGATTGGACTACTTTCTTTGAAATGATTCAGAGTGGCGATCCGGTTTCCTCAGCAATTGAAATTCCACTTAAACGCTGGAAAAGTGGGGATTTGAACCCAGAACAAGTACAGCAAGAAGCTTGTCGTCTTCTTACAGGCGCTTATCAAATCCAAACGGACACGGAGCCACTGCTCACTGAGCAACATGATTTGCTTTGCCAGGCGGAGACATTGGAACAAATGATAGCAATTCTGATTCGTGAACTGGAAGAAATCAAAACGCCTTTTTCACCGATACTGACCAATAAAAGAGACGACGATCAGTTAATCAAAAAAGCGCTGGACTATATTGCGGCGCATTATACCGAGAACTTAACGCTTCAGAGTGTAGCCGATATCGTTCATCTCAGTAAAAGTTATTTCAGTCTCTACTTCAAAAAACAAACCGGGCGAAACTTTGTTGATTATTTGATCGAGCTGCGTATTAGGGAAGCGAAACGGCTATTGGTGCAAAATGAAAGTCGGATTTACGATGTAGCGGAGGCCTCTGGCTTTAAAGATGTAAAATATTTCAGCAAAGTGTTTAAGAAAGTAACCGGATTAACTCCAATGGAGTACAGGGAAAAACACCAGGCAACAAGATCGTCTATTGATTAAAAAAGGGGGGTTTACGTTATGGGTTGTAGGTGGATATCCTTTTTATTAATTTTCGTAATGCTTGCCGGGTGTAGAAGTCCATCCATGATCTCTGATCCAAAGGACGTTCAAACATTTCGGGATGACGAAAAAACTGTCATTACCTTTTGGCACACATACAACGAAAAAGAAACGAGGTTACTCGATAACGTATTGATCCCTGCTTTTGAGCGAGAGAACCCAAACATACAGATAAAGTCTATAGACTTAGCATTTACTAATGAATTAATTAATACCTTAATCTCACGAACCTCTTCCAAGCGTGGTCCTGATGTCGTACGACTCCATATCGCCTGGATTCCCGAGTTTTTATATAAAGAGCTTCTTGAACCGTTAGACGGGTTCGGTGATTTCGAAACCGTCAGAAAAAGGTTTAATACAAATTTAATGAATATAGGTCTCTATAAAAATAATTATTATTCTTTGCCGCTCAACATTTACACGAAGGCTCCTATCTTTAACCGTGAACTGCTAAAATCTGCGGGCTATTTTAAGCCACCAAGTACGATGGATGAAATACTGGAGCTTGCCCGACGTGAACAATATACGATCGGACTCAGGGGTTTAGGACCATGGGATACGATTCCATACATTTATAGTCTTGGCGGATCCTTTATTAACGAGGATGCAAACATTGCTTCTGGATATTTAAATAGTGACGAAACCATCCATGCTGTGGAGCAGTTAACAGCTCTTTATAAGGAAAATCTCATTGATCTTCCGCAGGACGAGCTAGGTGCAGAAGAAAATTGGGAGCGGATAAAGGCCGGAAATATGCTTATGACAGACGATGGCCCCTGGTTCTACGGTTTATTAGATGAATCAGAATTTGATCGCGCTCTAAAACTAACCTTTCCTGTGCCGTTTCCACAAAATAATGGTCCTGCTTCGCTCATTGGTGGAGAAAATCTGGTCATTATGAAGGGGAGTAACAGAAAGGCTGAGGCATGGACGTTTATGAAATGGATGACAGGAAAGAAAGCACAGTTATTACTCTTGGAGCATACCGAATTAATACCGACGAACCTAGAAACAGCCAAGGCTTCGACAATAACTAGAGATTCAGATTCTTACCTCTCCCCTTATAGAGAAGATGCGAAAAATGCCATCCTGCTCCCCCTCGTTAAGAACTGGAGTAAAATCGATGGAGTGTATACGGAGTACATGAATAAAATATTTGAGGGTGAATTGTCGGTTAAGGAAGGATTGGACCGTGCAGCGGCTGAAATAGATAGGCTATTAGAGGAGGACAGAGGGACAGGTTCCTCTGTCCCTTTTCAGGGTAGAACTATATTGCATGAGTTAGGGTTTATCTACTTTCTTATTCGATCATCATGAAATAAAAACTGAGGAAGGACAAGGAACCTGTCCCCACCGTCCCTTTGTTAATCATGAGACACAATCATTTCTACTTTACCTATAATAGAAAATGAGTATACAGTTGCTGGTACTATAAAGTGGTCGCCCTTCCTTATTATATATGTAACACCTTCTCCTTCTATAATTATTTCACCTTCCCCATCGATTACGCTACACAAAAGGAAAGATTGTTCATATGTAAAGGTTGCTGTACCATCAATAGACCATTTGTGCACTGTGAAGTAATTACTTTCTACAAAAGTTGTTATCAAAGCATCCTTTTGCTTTGTTATTTTTGGTTTATTAGTTATATGACTATGTGGCACGTTTATAACATCGATTGCCTTGTCCAATTGTAACTCGCGCAACTCTCCATTGGCATCTTTTCTATCATAGTCAAAAACTCTATAAGTAGAATCGGAACTCTGCTGTGTTTCTAGCACAATTGTTCCTTCACATAACGCATGAACCGTACCACTAGGAACAAAGAAAAAATCTCCAGGCTTGATAGGCGTGGTCCGGAGTAAACTTTCCCATTCCCCTTTGCTAATTTGCTCTCTAAGTTCTGCCTCTGTTTGTGCATTATGACCAAGAATAATCTTCGCATCTTCCTTACAATCAATAATATACCAACACTCTGTCTTCCCCAATTCCCCTTTCTCATTAATTTTTGCGTACATATCATTAGGGTGAACTTGTACAGATAAATCCTCATTTGCATCCAAAATTTTAATCAACAAGGGAAAAACATCATTGGAATTATTACCAAACAATTCACGATGTTCTTTCCACAGCTGATCAAGTGTCATTCCTTCATATAGACCATTCTTAACAATGCTACGACCATTAGGGTGACCAGATATGGCCCAACACTCTCCAGTTGACTCACTTGGAATATCATAACCAAATAACTCCTTTAAAGCACTACCACCCCAGATGCGTTCTTTAAAGATCGGTTCAAAAAAAAGTAATTCCTTTACCATCGTAAGACTCCTTTTCGCTTATCTATGTTTACTTCTACAAAAAAAAATCTATTCATTTTCAAAAATCTTAACTATATACTATGAATCTTCTTCAAACTTCGATATTGGATTACCTTTAAGGAGGAGGGACAAGGAACCTGTCCCTACCGTTCTGAAGCTAATGCTAGTGCACCCTTTATTCCTTGCTCATCGTTAAGTGAAGGGGCAACGATATAATCCTCCATCTTATCAATCGTAATGTAGTCATTAAGTAGTCTTGAAAGTTCCTTTCGAATGATTGGATAGAGCATTGTTTGCTTCATGACTCCTCCACCTAAGATGACTTTTTCTGGTCCTAATACAAGAGAATAATTCATAATTGCTTTTGCCAAATATTGACCTTCAAGTTCCCATATCTCCCTTTGATGTTCTTGTATTTCACTTCCTTTTAAGTTGTATCTAGCTTCCAATGCACTTCCTGAGGCAAGTCCTTCTAAACAATCCTTATGATAGGGACAACTTCCCTCGAAGATATCATTAAAGTTACGCGGCACATGGATATGTCCCATTTCAGGATGATTCCATGCGTTCAATATGGTGCCTTCATTTACAAATCCAGCGCCTACTCCTGTTCCAACAGTCATATATAAGCAACTGTCAACATCTTTAGCCGCTCCCCAACGAAATTCCCCTAAGGCGGCTACATTCACGTCTGTACTTAAAAACGTCGGTAAATTGTACCTCTTAACAAATACATCATATATATTAAAATTCTTCCACTGTAGTTTTGGTGTATTTAATATCTCCCCAAAATTCGCTTTCTTTTTATTTAATTCAATTGGTCCAAAACTACCAATTCCAATTGCAGTTAGTGGATATTCATCGAAAAAAGAATAGATAGCTGAAAGAGTTTTTTGAGGATCCTCTGTTGGTATTGTTATTTTATTGAAAATATTCCCTTCTTCATCCCCCACTGCACATACAAATTTTGTGCCGCCTGCTTCAATTGCTCCATATACCATATCGATACCTCCGTAATTGGAAAAGTACCCAAAAAGTTTTCCTCAATTTTTGGGTACCTCTCGTAATGAAACATGTAAATGCTCGTAATATTTAGTTAGACTTTACTCTTAACGAAGAAGTAACTTTTTTGTCTTCTATATATTACTGACTTTCTTTCCACTCATCATACTGACTTTGTATTTCATCAAGAACTTTTTGCATTCCGGCTTCATAAAGCTTTTTATTAAATGCCGGTATATACTCTTCTGGATCTACGGCTCCTTTAAGTAGAGCTGGAGAAAATTCACTAGTGACGTTGTTAATTGCTGCAATTTCTGTTCGAACAGGATTAGAATCAAAATAGAATCCTAATACTGGAGATGGAATAGCAGTATCATTAAATTCTTCAAAAGCTTCCCATTTGTCTGCTGGGTCGTCTTCATATAACTTAAGAATTAACTGGTTGCCAATTGCAAAACTTGGCATATTATATCTTTCAACTCGTGCATCTAAATCTTTGATTGTGCCGTCCTCATTTTCCTCGTAGTGAACACCTTCAATTCCTTTATCAAGTAGGTTTCTTAAATAAGGGTCAGAGTTTAGTAAGTTTAGGAACATCATCGCTCTTTCAGGGTTCTTAGATGTCGTTGAAATCGCTTGCATAGATCCTGTTACTGAGTTATTAAAAACATATGGCTCATGAAGTGGACGTGTAGCAATTTCATAACCAGCTGATCTAGACCAGATTGATTCAGCATAAGGCTGATAAAGCTCTTTACGTACAAACCAGTTTGGAGTTTCTAAAGGCCAAGAGTCTGTACTTGTCGCAGCATCAGAACGAATATATCCTTTTTTATAATAATCATGCATTGTCTTAAGTGTTTCCATTGTTACATCTTCTTCATATTTGTTTACTACTTCATCCGTATTCCCATCTAATCTAAATGCAAATGGCATTTCCTCTTGAAGAATTGAATCGAACGGTAAGTATGCATCAAATGTTGCAATTGGTGATACATCCGGCTCGTTTTCTTTAATAACCTGTAATAAAGGCTCTAGGTCTGCTAGAGAATTCACTGTTGAAATATCTAGATTATGTGTTTCTACTAGTTCATTATTAAAGGATAGAACTGCTTGCTGACCTACTTCCTTGTTTGTTGGAACAGCGTAAAGGTTTCCATCAATTTGCGCGCCTTCTAAAAAGGCTGGGTCGATTAGTTCTTTCATCTCTTTTCCGTATTTGTCCATCAAATCATTTAATTCAACAAATGCACCACGGCGAGCATTTAAAGCGTAGTTATTAGCCCAAGAACTTGTAAAAGCAATATCATATTCCTCACCAGAAGTTGTAATTACTTGCATTCTTTCATTAAACTCTCCCCAGTCAAGTAACCTTAGGTCAACTGTTGCATTAATTTTTTCCTCCGTGTAAGCATTAACCTCTTCCATAACCTGATCAACGTCTTGTTGAGGAGTTCCGATTAAGTACCAAACTAACGTTGCATGGTCTAATGCCTCTTGTGTATTGCCTTCGTCTGTAGTTTCTTCATTATTTTCGTTTGTTTGCGTATTCACATCTGTTTCTTCACCGCCACAGGCCGTAAGAACACTAACAAAACCAAGAAGTATCGCTAATAGTAAAACAACTTTCTTCATTTTTCTTCCCCCGTTTCTTTTTACTAAATTTATTTATCAAAAAAGGAAGGAGAATAGCTTTTCATTAAGTTTTCCTTCCTTCTATGAATCAGAACCTATTCTTTCACACTACCAATCGTCAAACCTTTTACAAAATACTTTTGAAAGAAAGGATAAGACAAAGCTATTGGTAACGTTGCGATAACTACCATTGCCATTCTTGCTGAATCCTGTGGAATGGAAGATAATATCGCTCCATTTTGACTTGATAGCATGGCATTCTGCCGGATAAAGTCCAAGTTCGTTTCAATTCTCATTAAAAGAGATTGTAATGGAATTAACTTCGGATCATCGATGAAAAGCAAGGCATTAAACCAATCGTTCCAATAAGCAAGTGTGTTGAAAAGCGCAATCGTTGCAATACCTGGAATGGCAAGTGGTACTACAATTTTCAAAAGGATTCGAAATTCACCTGCTCCATCAATACGAGCAGACTCAAGGATTGCCTCAGGGACAGACCTCTGGAAAAATGTTCTCATAATAATAATGTAAAAAGCATTAACAGTCATAGGTATAATCAAGGCCCAAATAGAATTTTTCAATCCTAGGAATTGGGTCATCACAATATAAAATGGTACCATTCCACCGCTGAACAGCATTGTGAAGAAAGCGATGAAAGTAAATTGCTTTCTATATAGAAATTGTTTCCTTGATATTGCATAGGCGTACAAGGCTATTACAATTACACTTAGTAATGTACCGACAACTGTTACAAAGATTGTAACTCCATATGCCTGAAGAATTTGTGATTTCATATGCCATAAATATTGGTAAGCTTCAAAACTCCAGTCTTTAGGAATAATTCTATATCCATGTAATGATAGTGATTGTTCACTAGTTAAGGAAATAATAATGACATAGATAAAGGGAAATATACAAAGAAATGCAAATGAACCTAGTAATATATGCATGAATGTGCTAGTTTTCCCTGAAAAGCCATACGGATTATAGTTTGGTTCTTTCCTAGGAGGAAGCTTTGTTTTTGGTTCTATCATTTCTGTTGTTCTTTGCCGAGTAGCCAACTCTCCCACTCTCCTTTCACCTAATAATCTTTAAAATAATGCATTTTCTTCATCAATTTTTCTTACAATGTAATTAGTGATTAAAATTAAAACTAAGCCGACCGTAGCTTGATATAAACCTGCTGCTGTACTCATTCCGATATCGCCCATTGTCATTAGACCTCGATAAACATACGTATCAATTACGTTCGTTACTGAATATAGCGGACCTGAATCCCTTGGAATCTGATAGAACAAACCGAAGTCTGCACTGAAAATACTACCTATATTTAAAATGGTAAGAATAATAATAAGTGGCATGATCATTGGAATGGTTACATGTTTAATTTGTTGCCATTTGCTCGCCCCATCAATGATCGCTGCTTCGTAATACGTTCTATCAATACCTACTATTGCGGCTAAATAAATAATACTGCCAAATCCAACTCCTTTCCATTGGCTAATTGCAATGATAAAATAAGGCCAATAAGAAGGTTCATTATACCAAGAGATTGGATCGACATTAAACAAAGCCAAGACACTATTAAACAAACCTCTATCTACGCTGAGAAAAGCATATACAAAATAACTTACAACTACCCAAGATAAAAAATGTGGAAATAACATTCCAGTTTGATATACTTTGGCAAGTTTTTGTTTTGTTAATTCACTTAAAACAATGGCAACTCCCACCGCTAATACAAGACCTATCACGATAAAAGCTAAGTTATAAAGCACCGTGTTTCTTGTAATGACCCAAGCATCATTTGTACTAAATAAAAATTTGAAGTTTTCAAATCCTACCCATTCGCTGTGGTATACACTTGCAAAGAATCCATCTGGATGAAATCTGAAATTTTTAAATGCCATCACTTGTCCAAACATCGGGATATACTTCAACACAATGAGCCAAATAAGACCAGGTAGAGTCATTAGTAGCCAAATCCGATTATTGTATAAATTCTTTCCGAATTGCTTAAAAGCACGCATCCTTTTTCCTCCTTCCAGAACTGATTAATTTAACTTAACTCAATTATATGAAAACCCTTACAACATAAAAAGTTAAGATATCTTAGATTTACTGGCTAAACTAAATACAATTTATAGTCGGCCGCCATTCTTTTAAAAAAACCTCTACCTTACATCAATTTAATAAAGGTACGATCACGAATACGTCTAACAGAGCATAAAAAAACTAGGGAATCCACCTTTGAAGATTTCCCTAGTTTTGTTGATGTACTTTCTTCCACTCGGATGGTGTTAGCCCCTCTAGCTTCTTAAATTGCTTATAAAAATATGTCGCATCCGTATAGCCTACCTTCTTCCCAATCGTTCCTGCCTTTTCATAAGAATGAAGCAGCAGATTTTTCGATTTCTCAATTCGTAACTTATTTAAGTACTTTGTAAAGGAACAATTAACCTCTTTTTGAAACAGTTGACCTAAATATATTGGATTTATATGAAAGCTATTTCCTAATGTCTTTAAAGACATCTCTTCTGATAGGTTTTGATGAATATAATTTAAAACGGTTTGAATAATCGGGCTATATTTTTGATCTTGCAAAGAGAAATCCACATCAAACATCTCAATACATTTATCTATTATTATTAAAGCATCATCAAGTGTTTCTAAATACAAGATTTGATGCAGGGTTTGTACATACACCTCGTAATCTATGTGTAGAAAGAATTTGTTTTTTACATGAAAAAAGAATTCCAGTAACACACTTTTCATTAATAATGGCGGCTTTTCATGTTCGAATTGAGCTAATATCTCTCCCATTGATTTCTTAAAGGATACATAATTCTGATTCGCTAATTGCTCTAAAACATCATGATTTAAATAATTACTAGAATACTTTTGTGCCTGAGCTGAATTCTTGTCCTTTGAACTGTACAATTGCTCTGCAAGGCTATGCTCTTTCTCTGGAAGTAACATCTTTAACTCACTCGCCATTTCTAATTCTCTAAATACATTTTGGATTTGGTTCAAATCAGTAACTTTTTTACTGTGTACAAATACAAACTCACTCGGTTTCTTCATTGAGTTTAATCGTATAGTGAATTTTTCAAGCTCTTCTCCCCACGTTTCATCAGAACAATTTAACCATAGCAATAGAATATTTCCTGTGGGAGTCAATACTGAAACAGCATTCGTTTCTCTTTCAAATGTCATTTGCAGCATATGAAGGTATGTTTCATTTTGCTCGTCCCACTCCATTTTCAGTAATCCCATCCGAAGTGGAGGGGTTACTTGCAACTCTGGATAAAAAGACATTCTTTGCTTAAACTCTTCAAATCCCATTTTCCCAACAAACCATCTCCAGATAGAATGATCTCTTAACACTAAAAACGATTCTTCTTCTAACGTTGCCCTTTTGATTTTTTCTTTCACATGCAATAACGATGAAATTAGTTCATCTTCTTTTATTGGCTTCAACAAGTAATTTTCAATTCCTAATTGTAATCCCTCTTTAATTAATCCAAACTCTTGGAACCCAGATAAGACAATTGTATGAATATGGTCCTGTTCCTTTTTTAACTGTCTAATGAGTTCAAGGCCCGTTAGCTCTGGCATTTTTATATCAGTTATTAATATATCAAATGGAACTTCCCTTGATTTTTTTAATGCTTCTAATCCATCTCTAGCAGTTTCAACAACCTGGAAACCTAATGATTCCCAAGGAATAATGTTCTTTAATCCCTCAAGAATAAGAGGTTCATCGTCAACTAACATTACTCTTATCATGTAACCGCACCTCACTTATAAGGGGTAATCTTACTGTTACTACCGTTTTCACATCAGGATTACTGTCTATCTCCACACCGAAATCATTTCCATATTTCAATTGAATTCTCTGGTTTACATTTGCTAAACCAATGGAGTTAGAAGAACCTTCACCGTTTCTAAGTCTACTTTTTATGTTCATTAATTCATCTTTTTTAATTCCCTTGCCATTATCTACTATTTCAATAAAAAGTGCATTCCCCTTATCATAAATAGTAATTTGAAGTTCATTTTCGTTGCTATGCTGTTTAAATCCATGAATTAAAAAGTTTTCTATAAGAGGCTGCAAAATAAATGGCGGAACATCCTTATGCCTTACACTCTCTTTGATTTTAAAATCACTTGATAATTGACCTGGAAATCTATTTTTAAATAACTCAATATATTGATGTGCATGATTCCATTCGTCTTCTATGCTAACAAGCTCAGCAGTTTTTAATGAATGGCGGAATAATTGGGATAGTTGAACAATCATTTCAGCCGTTGTTTTGCCGCCTTCAGCTAAGGATTTCATCCTTATTGCTTCGAGTGTATTGTATAGAAAATGTGGGTTTATTTGGGCCTGTAGATTCGCAAGTTCAGCCTCTTTTTGTTTCAACTTCGAGAAATAAACTTCATTTATATACCTGTTTAATTCATCTAATGTTTCATTAAAAGTTTCTGCAATAACACCAAGATCATCGTTTCCTGTTGCTTTATCGATTCTTGTATTCAGGTCTCCTTCTTGAAATTCACGCATTTTTAAGACGATTTGATCAACACGTTTGGAATAACCTCTTAAAGAAAAATAAGGAAGTGCAATCGCAATAAACGTTAAAAACAAAATAATAGAGAGGATGGTTAGCTTATAGGTAAATAATGGAGCTAACTCATTTCTCGGGATAATCGCAGTAATCATCAGGTTACTAGTTGGCTCTATCACTGATTGGATAAAATACGTTTCATTTAGCTTAACTTCTTTTTGAACAGCACTATAATCTAGTTCATCTAAAATTTCTTCTGCTTGCGCTCCATACGAGTAATGAACATTCATCTCTTCATCAGTAATTAGAAATCTTCCTTGGATCGTTTCCCCTCGTAATGATAAAATTCGCTCAATATTATCATAGGTAAAGTAAACAGAAACGGTTCCCAAACGATCTAAAGAAATTGGATCATTAATCTGTTCTCTAACAATATAAAAATCGCTTTGTTCTTTCCTATTTTCACTAGGATTTGAGCGTCTGTCTTTATAAAGACTACTATCATACCAGCGCCCGTGATTATATAGGTATACATATTCTGTACCTAGGGACTCATTCGTAATCTCAAGGACAACGACAGTCGGATCTCTAGAAAAATAGTTCTTTACATAAATATCAAAGTTATATGGCACGAAGGAATCACTATTTGAAAATTTATCTAACCGATAGCCTATATACTCTTGATAGTCATGCTGAAGGGCAAAAGCTAGATCTTCTATTAAGCTCTTCTCTAAATAGAGATGGCGTATTCCCTGATAGACAAATTGATGCTTCTCTTGCAAGTCTGATTTAATTTCATTTATTACCGCTTCATGTTTATCTATTTCTCTTTGAACAATAAAGTCGGAATAGTATTCTGAAAGAAACACAAATAAGATTGCCATGGTTAGGAATATTATAGTGGAATAAGTGAAAAACACACGATGAAAGAGTCTGCCACTTATCTTTCTTATAAATCGAAACGCTTTCATAACTTTTCTCCTAACATGTAAATTAAAGTGGAGGGGGTTGTCCCAAAAGGTCTGCTTTTTGACCTTTTGGGACAACCCCGGTCCTTATGCTTTTATTGATTCTCAATCTCTATTTCTAACGTTTTTATTTCATATGGCGAGAATGACAGTTCAATAGGTGAATAATTGAATTTGGACTGAACCGAATCAAGCTCTTCTTCCATTAGGTTAACTTCTCTCCAGCGCTTTACTTTGTATTTGCTGTTGAGCGTGATGTGAGTTTGCCCGCCTTCCATTTCGTGTAACCTAACAATTAAACTATTTCTGTCTTCGGCTTTCTTTATTGTATTAACAATGACCTGATCATTTGAAATAGAAAAGAGAGAATCTTTAAATTCAGCTCTTACCTTACCTAGGATTGCGGTTAGATTTGTGTTTAAGTAGGTAGCTTCTCGTTCCACGTCTTGCTTATTGGCAACTCCATTAAAAGGATAGAGAGAGTAGGTGAAATGATGGATACCTATGTCTGCCTTCGGATCTGGGTGAATGGCCCCTTTTAGAAGAGAGAGCGCCAACACACTATCTTTAATTGAATATCCGTATTTACTATCGTTCATTAAACTAATCCCGTAATTGGGTTCTGCAAGTGCTGCCCACTTGTGGCCAACCGTTTCAAATCTTGCTATATCCCATGATGTATTCCAATGGGTCGGCCGTTTTACATTCCCAAACTGAATGTCATAGATAGCTTCTGTTGTACGAATCTGAATTGGAAATTCCACCTTTAACAATTGTTGTCGTAAGGCCCAATCTACTTCCGTTTCAAAATCAATTCTCTTAGTATGACGATAGCAATGGATCAGTTGTTTAATTTCTACATTAGACTGTATCCACGTGAAGCATAGTGTTGTTCTTAACGGTCCATTATCTACTATTTTACACTCTTTTAACTCATCAATAGTAGTACATTTTTCTTGGTAATATAAGTCTATATCCCACGCATCGTGTGCCATTGGTTTATCTTCATATAACTTAAAGTGATTTCCAGCTTTTCCATGTTCAATTATTTCTCGATTAGATGATTTTTCAATAATGCTATTAAATTGTCCTTTTTCATTCCATTTCATGACATAATGAGGTGTTTCCCAAGTCCGTTCTTCTAAACATACCTCGCTTAATGATAGTCGTTGTCCACTTTGTAAGGTTGAAGTACTTATTTCCTGATACGAAAATGGGTTACTCTCCTCGATCAAAACAAGTGCTTCACCATTTGAATTCACTTGGCTCACTAAACTATCGCCATTACTTTCAAAACTATTATCCGCTTCACAAGTTGGTATCGTTACTAAAACGGGTGTTTTATATTGATAAGGATGTGAAACTACCCATGTATTCTCTGAATCTAGTAACATATCCTTTTGTTTGACCATTGCGATTTCCTTATTAATGAAAGCAGCCTCATCGTACTCTTTATGCGCATCCTCATACACTTCTGTTATAGAAGAACCAGGTATGATATCGTGAAATTGATTTAACAAAATTTTCTTCCACCCTTTTTCTAATAAGGTCGTTGGATACGTATCCCATCCATTTTCAAGACAGTTCCAAGCAGAGAGAAATTCTGTTTTCCGATAATCTAGCTCTAATTTTCGATTTTTTTCTTTCATTTTCGCTTGGCTCGTATAAGTTCCACGATGATACTCTAAATACAACTCTCCGTCCCACGTATGAATATACTGATCCGAATGTTGAACATTTTCATGTAGCTTTTTAAAATAATCCTCTACCTTGGTCGAGGTGACATTTGGCAAACTAGGAATCTCATTGTATTGGCGCCTCATCTCAAGCATATCTCGATTGACCCCGCCACCGCCATCTCCGTATCCATAAGCTAACAACAAATCTTTATTGACTTCTTTATCACGATAGTTCTTCCATATACCATTAACTGTTTCTGCCGTAATTAACCCGTTGTATGTGTAGAACCAAGAATCCTCAGCCCTGCCAGGTTCAGGTGTGGTAATAAAATGGGTTAAAATCTCAGTCCCATCAATCCCTCTCCAATTAAATGTATCATTTGGCATTCGATTGTACTGATTCCAGCTAATCTTTGTTGTCATAAACGTATCGATGCCTGACTTCTTTAAGATTTGAGGTAATGACCAACTATAACCAAACACATCTGGCAACCAAAGAACTTTGTTGGTTTTGTTGAATTCCTTCTTAAAGAAATTCTTTCCGTATAGCAGCTGGCGAACAAACGATTCGCCTGATGGGATATTACAGTCTGCTTCTACCCACATCGCACCTTCAACTTCCCATTGTCCTTCCTTCACCTTTTCCTTAATCGCTTGAAACAACTCTGGTTCCTCTTCTTTTATCCATTCATATAATTGCGGTTGGCTTTGCAAATAAACATAATCTGGGTACAACTCCATTAATCTTAGAACGGTTGAAAATGTTCGTTTTGCTTTTTCCTTCGTATGTTTCGTTCTCCATAACCAAGCTAAATCGATATGGGAGTGTCCGATGGTATGCACATTAACCTCTGAGTGTTTTACTATTTCATTCTCGGATGTCAGCACCGTTAGGCTTCGATACAATGACGTATAGAAATCTTCACTACCTGGAGAAGACCAATCTATTTCTTTAAAAGCTTTATTCAATAAAGACAAGGCAGATGCGTAAGTTGGCTCATTCTGATCTTGCCTTGTGAGCGTATCTACAATGGCTTTAGACTTATAGAATAATTGATCGACCTTCTCATCTAATACACCATACCACGCTTCTTTTAAACGATAAAACTGTTCTTGTTGAGGCCCGCCACCTTCTAAGCCTGACCACATCAAAATATCGATTTCGATGATCCCTTTCACCGGACAAGGTAATATAACCTCTTTATGATTCGAATCAACTCCTTGGAACGGCTTTTTATTTACAAAAAGCAAAGACTCAAAGCCTGAGTTGTTCCCTCCTCCAGTCCGTCCTAAATCTAGAAAGAGCACTACTTTTTTTCCATCCCACTCTTTTGGAATCTCAATTGTTGTATTTAGCCAAATATATTTATCTCTTCCACTCCAACAATCATTTATCTTCAGTGTATTTTCAGAATAGGTAGCAGGAAGGATATTTTCACTTCCCGCTGCAGGCTCAAACGTACGAAAAAAGTCAACTTGCTCTACATTTCGGTACCGACACCTGTCTAATTCATTAACACGATTCTGTAGTTTTTCTATTTTAAAGAACATTGTGTTCCTCCTCTACCTTCCGCTCGTTTGAAAGTGGACTACCAGGTACATAAATGCCAATTTCGCTTAAGATAAATTCGCTGAACATTGAATTTGCCCATGCGAACCAAGAACGAGTATATTGTTCAGGTTGATCTGCATCGAAACCTTCATGCATATAATAGGTTGAACCATGAGTATTTTTAAATATTTCTAGTATCCTTTCCTTTTCTGCTTTCTCTGTAGCGGTCATTCCTTGAATGGCTAATGCGATATGCCAAATATAATGGTCCGGTGTATGAGGACTACCAATCCCTGTTGCCTTTTCTCCTTCATAGTAGTACGGATTGTGACGACTCAAAATAAAATCTCTAGTATTTGCATAAGTGTCATCTGTTGGTGCTGTATATCCAAGATAAGGGATGGCTAATAAACTCGGGACATTTGCATCGTCCATCAAATTAACATTTCCATTCCCATCCGTTTCATAAGCGTACATATCGCCAAAGATTGGGTGATCAACTTTCCCATACGTTTCGATCCCTTTTTTCATTTCGATAGAAAGCTCATTAGCCCTAGTAGCAAGCTCTATCTCTTTCATCGCCTCTAACATCTCCGTTGCATAATTTAAGGCTACAACCGCAAACATATTTGCCGGGATAAGATACCCGTAAAGGCAAGCATCATCACTCGGACGGAATCCAGACCAAGTCATTCCTGTCTTAACTGAAAATCCACCTTTCCCTTCCCTCAAAAGGGTATCAGAAACTCGGCACTCATCCCGTTCAAAACGATACGGCGAATTCTCTTCATGATTCTGCTCCACTTTCCAAAGTTGGCAAATAACTTCGATGACTTTCTTTAAGGTTGGGCTTAAAATGCTATTATCTCCCGTCGCTTTCCAGTATAGATAAGTTAATTGAATTGGATAGCAGAGGGAATCGACTTCGTATTTTCTCTCCCAAATCCAAGGACTCATCTTTGTATCGTCTTGCTGATGACCTTTATTGTTAGGTGTTTGATTAAATGCATTAGCATACGGATCATGAAGAATGTATTTCCACTGCCTTTCAATGACTTGCTTTAGCATTGCGGCAATTTCAGGATCATCACCAGCTACGGTTAAATATGGGCGTACTTGAGCTGATGAGTCTCGTAACCACATTGCTGGAATATCACCCGTAATAACAAAAGTTCCCTCCTCGTCTTCTTTTAATGTCGTTTGATACGTGTTTAAAAAGCAATTTTCAAATAACTTTTGAACTTCTATGTCGTCATGATAAGCTTCCTTCACTTTATCAATAATGTTCGTTAAGGCTTCTGGGATATTTTTCATCTCTTTGGTCATCTTCATTTCTCCTTCAAGTTTTATTTAGAATGATAAGGCTAGACTAATCCTCTATGAGTAGTGTTAGAATCTCATAAGGTTTAACTACTGTTTCAACTGATTTCCTGCCTATTTTTTCTCTTTTTTCTTCTAAAATAGTAGAAAGATAGATACTCTTACTGTCGGTCGTTTCTACCATTAAAGTTTCCGTACTGTTTGTTGGATTAAACCATCTAATGACCATTCCCTTTCCATCACCCGTAGGTTTACACGCTGTAATAACTAGCTTGTCACCAGACCATGTGAAAAGCTCTTTCGTAGGTGAGAAAGCTCCTTCTTTCTGTTTCACTTGAATCATTGTCGGCATTAACGGAAATTCGTAAGCAGTATGGTATGCATTCGATGATAGAATGTCTTTTTCATGTGGAATGATCATAAATTCAGCCTTGTTCACTCCAAGACATTGAGCTTCTGGCGTTTCAAAGACTCCCCAATCCCCCATTTCTCCTACAGCTCTTAATAGTGTTAGTGCAATAGTGTTATCATCGATAATTTCATATTCATGTAGTCCTTTACTAGCAACCGTTAAGCCTTGTGTCAAATTGTTTAAACTAACAAACCGTTGCATATGATGATCAAACGATGGGTTCACCCATTGACTCTCTGGTTGATTGGGACGTTTCACCAGTTCATAAATACTATCCGCGTAGTGATAAGAATTCCCTTCACCAATTGGAAACAATACACGCAAACGGTGATCTTTCGCTGTATTGTCAATGGTTACATCGACCTTCAAACCTTCCCCTTCTTTTTCCAAAGTCAAAATCGTTTTGAATACGATCTCTGTTTTCTCGTGATGTCTTCTGGCTCTTCGATCTGGATGCCAAATTAGGGTTTCTCTTTCTGCTTCCAGCGTGTCGTCTGCTTGCTTTGGAACAAATAGAGAGGACTTAATTTCAATAGAGGCTACATCCATATTATTTTCAATGACCTTGATAGAAGCTTGTCCTCCTTCCGTTGTCACCTTCTCCATGTCTCCAGAAGCCTTAAACATATACTCATTCCCAATGTCGCCTGTATTCTCCAATATACCTAGCTTTCTATATTCGTTTCCTGAGTTTTTATCCACTAAAGAGTAGGATCCATTCTCATGAATAGAAATGACCATATTCTCATTTTCTAATTTTTTCCAATCATTATTCCAGATGGTAAGTGAATCTGATTCATCTTCATCTTTCTTCATCTCTGTTGGAACTAAAAAGCATCTTTCATACCCTACAGTTATGTTCGATTTATATAAAAAGCTAACTTCCACTTCTCTAGCATAGTAAGGCCTCCGGAATCCATCCTTTGGAAGCTCGTATCCAAATTTCACCCCTACGTCTTTTGTATTCACACGAACAATCGAATGATCTGAGCGTTCTAAATGAAAAGAAGGGATCGGCTCCTCTTTTAATAGGTTCGGTATATCTTGAAAGTGCATTTCGTCAAAATAAATCTTTTTTATCGCTACTGTCTTTTTCAAAACTCTGGACGTTGGACGGCCACCTGTTTGAAAAAGAACGAAAGGAATCGCATCTTCATTTTCATGTATGGTATCTATTTCACTTGCAATTTCCCGAGCTTGTTCGTCAATGAATTTCAAGGCTCCTTTTTCAACTTTCTCAAACCTTGATTCCATTTCACGATGCACCGAGTCGACACTACATCCGCAAATGCTATCATGAGGATGGTTCTCCATTAATAACTTCCAATAAAACTCGGTAAAATCTTGATGCAAGCTTCTATCTGACATCATCAATCCGAGCGGTTCTAACACGCTTTCTAATAAGGTTTGGCACCGGTCATTTGCCTGTTTCAAATAGATTCTCGATGAGGCAGTATTAACAAGCGTTGACCAACCATCTGTCTTCTGATTACGTAATTCTCCTCGAATCGTCTGAAGGTCCTTAGGCAACTCCCTTTTTAAGGCCGTAACATACTCTTGAAAGCCGGAATGCTTAAATTCAATATCAGGATATAACTCATTAGCTGTTTTAATCGCATCTGTTATATTTTTTTGTAAAGGTTGATGGTCACATCCGTTCAAAAAAAGAAGCTCTGCCGTAGAAGCAAATTTCTCAACATCTGTTAGCTTTTTGTCCCAAAATTCTTTCGCCTGCTCTTCTTCCTCGGGTATCTCATTTCCATTCGAATACCAATTAGCAAAGAGGATTCCTACTACCGCTGAACCGTCAGGAGACTCCCAATTCAATTCCGAGTATGGAGAAGAATAATCGTCACTATGATAGACTTGGTTATTAAAACCAGTTGGAGTAACCCCCCTCCCAAAGGCTGCCACATCTATCTTTGCTTGCTTTAACAATTGAGGAGCTTGTCCATAAATTCCAAATGTATCTGGATAATAGCCAAGATTCCCCTCTTGTCCGAATTCCTTCGTTGTTTTCATTCCATAAAAAAGGTTTCTAACGTTTGCTTCCGAACTTGTTAAGAAAGCGTCTTGTAAAATGTACCAAGGACCAATAATTAACCGTCCTTCACGTATATACTTCTTCAGCTCTTCTTCCCTGTTTGGGCGAACCTGTAAATAATCATCAACCATAATTGTCTGACCATCTAAATGAAAACTGTGAAAGTTTGGATCCTCGGCTAATTTTTCTAACAAATCATCAAATAGTTTTACTAAGTAATAACGATGTTCTTCTAATGACATATACCATTCCCTATCCCAATGGGAATGAGAGATGATATGAGCTGTTTTCTTCTTGTTCATGATTTACCTCCAATAATATATTCTGATTGAGACTGTATTTGTTTGAACCGATTCAAGGAGACCTTCATCACCCAATAGGCTGACATGACACCAAGTGTAAAAAGAATTAATCCAGGTAATTGATAGACAAGGTAGCCTACTAAAGTTAAACCAATTGCTATAAGTAGATTTTGTTTGAAGCTTACGATTGTTATATAAAATGGCTGAACTAAGTAATTCTTAAATGTCTGGTTAAAATGAACGTAATAAGAAAATAAATAGAGAAAAGAGAACAAATAAATGAGAATAAAAACGATGATCACAATACTGCTAAACAGCGCAATTACCCCTTTTAACTGGGTGACAAGATAAAGGTCAAAAGCTAAAAATATTCCTACCAATAAATAAATCCAGCCTAATCCATTTACCTTCCAAAAGTTCTGTTTATAATAGGTGTGATATTCTCGAACAACCGGTCGGTCTAACTCTCCTTTTAGCCAACTTCTTGTAATAGCGAACAAAGAAGCAGTTGCAGGAAAGATCCCTAATACAATTCCCCCTAGCAAAATATAAACTAGCCAGAGCCAATTCAATTGCATTATTCTCCAAATCCAAAAGCTCGCCTCTGTAAAAAATCCGCCTATTTGATTAAACATCAGCTTCATCCTTTCCGAATCTTTCTAGCCATACATAAGCTGCTCCGAATAATTGCGCCTTATCTAAGTGGTGACATACAGCAACGGATGGGTGTACTTTGGCGAACGGTTTTTCACGAAACAGTTCATCTAAGCGAACATTTAATTCCTTCATAAAGTTAGGCTGTCTCGTAATACCTCCACCGATTAGGATCCTTTCCGGGTCAAGAATATACTGGATATTGAATATTCCCATTGCCAATGTTTGAAAAAATATGTTTATAGACTCTCTCGCCTCTTGATGACCTTCATGAAAATGTTCAAAAACTGATGGACCCGTCCAATTTTCATAATAAGGAGCGGTATGCTGTAGTCTTCTAGTGAGCGCAGATGACGAACCTTGTTCACTCCATGTATTGAACTCCATATTGTCTCTCGCAAAAATAACATATCCGAATTCCCCACCATGTAAATGGGTACCTTTATGAAGCTTTTTATTGATGACAATACTGCCTCCTATTCCTGTACCACAAACAATACAGGCAAATGTGTCTATTCCCTTTGCCATTCCATTCCACAGTTCTCCAAGGGCTACACAGTTGGCATCATTTTCGATCGAAGTCTCAAGCTTAAAATAATCCTCTAACTTTTCCCTAATGTTATGTTCATGTATAAAAGGAACTGAGCTATATCCAAGTACTTCGCCAGTTTCTGTTACGCTTCCAGGACTACTAATTGCGATCCCGCAAATCATGTAGTGCTCTTTGTTTTGTATATAATAAGATTCCACCATTTGAAGAAACTGACGATAAGTCGCGGGCGTTTTATAATCCTGCTTCTCCATAAGGTCTGCATCCTTGGAAATTAACCCTAATTTAGTAAAGGTACCACCAAGATCGATCGTTAATAGATAGCGCATCGCATTCACCACTTTGTTGGAAGTTGGTTTGTCTTTGCTAACTGTTTAAACCAATATGCACTCTTCTTTTTCACTCGCTCTTGTGTCTCTAACTCTAAGCGAAACAAACCGTATCGATTCTTATACTCGTTTAGCCACGACCAATTATCAAGGAACGTCCAAACATGGTAACCAAAACAATTCGAACCCTCAGAGATGCCTTTATGGAGCCACGTGAGGTGATCTTCCATAAATTCAATGCGATAGTTATCTTGAACTTCGCCACTCTCGTTCATAAACTTTTCTTCTCCTTCAACCCCCATTCCATTTTCTGCAACATACCAAGGAATGTTGAAATAGTTATCACGAATATTAATTGCAATATCGTACAAGCCCTTTTCATAGATTTCCCAACCTCTATGAGGGTTCATCTTCGCTTTTGGCCATTCGTATGGTTGAAAATACTTCTCTAAGATTTTTTCGGAATCTACTTGTTCATTCCTACTAGCTTGAACTCTTCTAGGCTGGTAATAATTCACCCCTAAAAAATCTACGGTGTTATTTTTAATTAAATCTAATTCCTTTTCTGTATATTGGATGTCAATGTTTTCATTTTGTATAAGCTCTTTTATCTCAGCTGGATAGTGCCCTAAAACAACTGGATCTAAGAAGCTTCGATTAAACAAAACATCTGCCCAATTTGCGGCTTTTTTGTCTTCATCCCGGTCACTTTTTGGATAACTAGGTGTCAGATTTAAAATAATACCAATTTCTCCTTGCTGCTTTGACTGTCTAAAGGCACTTACTGCCTTTACGTGCGCAAGGAGGGTGTAATAACCTGCTTGCATCGCCCTAGTCATGTTATGAACGGCAGGCAAATGCTTATCATTTAAATAACCCATTTCGATTGGCACAATTGGTTCATTAAACGTCACCCATCTACTCACAAGGTCCCCGAAGCAATCGAAGGACACCTGAGCATATTCCTTAAATTCCTCCACCACCTCTGGATTCTCCCACCCTCCCTTGAAGTACAACCGATAGGGCATATCAAAATGGTACAGATTCACAATAGGTTCAATACCGTTTTCTCTTAAGCTAGTAAATACATCTCGATAAAAGAACACTGCCTCTTCGTTTATTGTCTTGCCATCTGGTAATAACCTGGCCCAAGAAATCGAAGTTCTAAATGAATTAAAGCCTGCATCCTTCATCAACAAAATATCTTCTTTGTATTGATCGTAAAAATTTGATGTCACCTCAGGGCCTATCTTTTGATAGAATTTTTCAGGCTCTAACAGAAACCAATAATCCCACACAGTCATCGCCTTTCCACCAACACTCCCTGCCCCTTCTAATTGCGGACCAGAAGCTGCTGTCCCCCACAAAAAACGATCTGGAAATTTATGATTCACAAGTTTTACCTCCTCTTATATAGAAATCGCTTTCATTTGATTATCTATATCATATAAAGAAAAAAAAGGACTTTGAATATGTTTCATTCAAGTCCTTTAATAAACGCAGGAAAACTTTAAAAATGACATTAAAAAATTCTTCAAATTGAACAAATCTGAGATGATTATTATTCAGATCGTGAATGAATGATTAGAAACCATGAGCCTCAAACTCATAAATTCTTGCTGCTTGGTCTCCTCCCTGTGTTGGTTGTTGCACGGTTAAACGAACATACCTTGCTTCGGTTAATGGAATCGAATGCTCACTAACGCCAGATGAGTTGTCCGCCACCGTTACAGCTTCATTCCAATTCTCACCATCCATACTCGTCTCTATCTTAAATGCCCGTGTATTAAATGCTGAAGGTTCTCCACCAGCTTCCGCATGCTTTATAACAAACTGAGATAATTGGTACACTTCACCTAAATCAATTTTCAACCAATGATTCAAGCCTATTGCGCACCATTTACTGTTATTTGTTACCTTACCATCCACGGCATAACTCGGTCCTTCACTTGGTGCGCACTGTCCACTCGCAGTCGCTATTTTATTTAAAGCAACATTCCCTATATTTCTAGCCTCTTCTGAAATAGTTATGAAGTCCTCTTTAATTAGAGTATCTTCTCCTTCACTGTTCTTTGCGACTAATCGTACTGTGTAAGTTCCTTCCTCTTCATAAACGACTTTAGGACTTTGTTCCGTACTTGACGATGGTAATGCTCCATCAAAGTGCCACTCAACTTCTTCTGTTGCTTCAGATGATTTATTGAAAAATTGAATTTCATCACCTGGTGCACCAATAGACTGGCTCACACTAAAATCAGCCTTTGGTTTTGGATATGGCGGCCATTCAAAGGTTACTTCGGCTCCTGCACTAGGTATAAAATCATTACTAATTGAAACGACTTCCAACGACGTCACATTTTCTTTCCTATCTCTTCTTAGACTAGGAATAAAGAAAACATTGTTTGGAGTAGCGCCAACAAATTCTTTTTCTCCATTTTCTAGGTAACGATAAATTTCGAAATGGCTATTGTCTTTACTAGCTTCCCAAGCCAAAGAAATGTCTGCATATAATTCTTTATCAAAGGATGTGTTACTCACGTTTAGATTAGTCGGAGGACTAGGAACAACTTTATCCTCGTTCTTACTCGTAACCTTCAATTCTCCAATATTCATTTGGTAATCGCTAATTAGGTCCTTACTTTCAAAAAATAGTGATAATGTGACAATACTTTTGCCTTCAAATTTCTTCAGCTTAATTCGTTCTGTTACCCAATCATTGTGACTTTGTTTCTTAAGGTCAAGAAATTCAACATCGTCCTCTTCTCCGGCAAAGCTGACTCCTACCTTCATATTTGGTTTTTTCGATGAAGATTTATAGGTAACAAAGATTTCCGTATCTTTCTCAACAGGTAAATTTGTTTTATAGAGCTTTACATGCGTCGCATTTTCCGGCGATAAGTCACCATATACTTTTAAGGAACTTCCACCGTAATACGCACTCTCCCAGTCAAAGTCAACAGATAAAGCTTCCCCATTACTTTCTCTTATCCAACGCCAAGTAGGTAGTACATCCTGTAAGCTTCGGTTGTTCCAGGATTTTTCAGATTTCACTTCTCCATCAATGGAAAAGAATTTTCCACTTCCTGTGTTAAAGTGAGTAACAAATGGTAGCTGATTGATGACTGTTGTTTCCGTAAAGTAATGAGCCATCCCCTTCCAACTGTCTGGATTACTAACGGTCTTTGTAGGGTCACCAGTCTCGCCTACCCAAAATTCTTGTTCTTTTGAGTAGAAATCCTCCATGTTATCGGTTGTTTTAAACGCCCAATCTGGTCGATAAATTCCTAATGACGTATAAGGAGCTTCTCCTTCTGGAAAAAGATTAGACCATTGTACAAATGTATTTGTCCCATCTGCTTCTACATCAATACCAGAATACAAATCATAAGGACTTCTTCCAACTTCTAACGCCTTATCATAAGAGCTCTTCTGACTATTATTCCACCACCAGAAATTCAAGAACATACTATCTGAAACTCTAGTACTATCATCTTGTAAGAACATTTTATTATTATCAGTGAAATAATTTTGCCAACGAATCTCTCCAGATGAAATCATTGAATCATACCACATAATATGCATTTCTTCTGGCTTGTTTTCTTGCAAGTAATTTAGGAAGTCCTGCATTTTCTGGGCAATCTCTGGAGTTCCTCCTTCTGTTTCTTGATTGATGAACCAGCCATCGAACCCATAGTACTCTGCTACTTCTAATAGTTTATCTGCTGCTGGAAATGATCCGTCCTCACGTTGTGATAGCATTTGATCTACCCATTCTTCTTGACCACCGTATACACGTGGTGGAAAGAAGACATTTCCTAATATAGGAACACCATTTTTATGTGCTGCATCAATCACATCCGCACTAGGAGGTGTTATGATTCCTTCCCCTGCAGAACCTGCCCAATAAACCATTAAATCGACATATTGCCAATAACTAAATGTATTTGCAAAAAATTCACTGCCCCCTTGAGAAGGAACACCGCTCGTATTGGAATTCAAAGCAGATAATGCTACTAACTTTGCATCTGATTGCTGTGTTTCATTGATAGGAAATAACAATTCTCTCTCTGCTAGAGGAATAGCACTCCGATTATACTCAGCATGTGGGTCAGTTTCTGGACTCCAGTTCAATAATGCTTCTGGAAACCAGTAAGACGATTCTGGTTGACTAGCTAGTCCATTCCCTGGAAGTAAAACGATAAACAATACCACAAAAGCAGACAACAATAAACTAAATTTTTGTTTCATAGTTTTCCCCTCCTAATTAAGTACAAAATAGGCCACCTTTTAAATAAATGCTTAATAAATTTAATGATCTACTAGAGTCATAGACCACCTCCTTCAGAGCATAATAAAAGAAATAGACACCTTCGAAATAAAGCGCTTTCAAAGATGTTTAGTTTCTCATCTAACTCTTGTTTAAAACTATGCGAGAAACTAAACAGAGTCAACGTGTTCTGAATAACTGCTATGTTTTTTTCATTAAAACTAAACTATTTACAGAAAGACAGAGGACAGGTTCTTTGGAGGAAGGTTAATTGCGAATATTTGAACTTATTTGTGGTGAAGGTTGATTGAGGAAATACATACAAGGGATATTGCACGCGTTGTGAAGTTACTAACTTATCATCCGATCATCATGAAACAAAAATCTGCTAGTTAACTGGATTAATTTTAAGAAGGAGGGACAAGGAACCTGTCCCCATTACTCCATCATTTTAATTACAGCCGCTATATTCCGCGCTGTATTCTTCGTATTTTCATATCCTGTTTTAAGGGCTTCTTCTAACGAAACAGCACCTGGAACAATACTGAATACCGCGTCTATCCCGTGATCATATACATTGGTATACTCATCGGTTAAACTTCCGGCTAAGGCAATGACGGGCACATTGAATTTCTTTGCTGCTGTTGCGACACACGTTGGTGTTTTGCCATGAATCGTTTGATGGTTGATGCCACCTTCACCTGTAATGACAACATCAGCATCACGTATTTGCTCTTCCAACTTTGTTACCTCTATAACTAAATCGCCGCCCCGTTTTAACACAGATGGAAGAAAAGCAAGCAGTCCTGCTCCTAATCCACCAGCCGCTCCAGACCCAGGGACATCTATAATATCTTTCCCTACATCACGTTTAATCACATTTGCGAAATGTTCTAAATGTGCATCTAGTTGTTGAATCTGTTCTTCAGTTGCCCCTTTTTGTGGACCATAGATAGCCGATGCTCCTTTTGGACCTGTAAGTGGATTATCGACATCACAAGCAATCTCCACGCTGACACCTTTCAACCTTTCATCCAGGTTTGTGACGTCAATACGTGAAAGTTCTCCTAACCCGGCTCCTCCAAACAGAATGTCCTGCCCTTCTTCAGTTAGCAATTTCCCACCTAATGCTTGAATCATTCCAGCTCCACCATCATTTGTAGCGCTTCCACCAATGCCAATAATGATTTTCTTTACCCCTTGCTCAAGAGCTCTTACAATTAACTCTCCTGTCCCATAGGTAGTTGTCAGCAGTGGGTTCCGTTTATCCGTTGGCACTAGCTCAAGCCCTGATGCAGCCGCCATTTCAATTACAGCCGATTTTCCGTCTCCTAGCAATCCGTAAAAGGCTTCGACCTTCTCACCCAACGGCCCTGTTACGTTTGCATATTCAATCGTACCACCGGTTGCATCTACTAACGATTGAACCGTTCCTTCTCCCCCATCTGCCATCGGTACTTTTACATACGAGACATGGGGCAACACTTCTTTGCATCCCTCTTCAATCGCATTGGCAACATCTAGTGCAGTTAAACTTTCTTTAAAGGAATCAGGTGCGATGACAATCTTCATGGTTCATTCCCCCCTATTCGTAACATAGATTTCATTTCCCATTAAATCTACCATCTACAAAAGCTAGATTCATTGTTCAAATGACCAAAGTAATCTGCCGTTAGTCTCCTAATTCTTTGTTCGTCTGACCAAACTACTCTTTATCTGCAATAAGCTTCTCAATAATCTTTGCTAGATACAATTCAAATAAATCCTTATAGTCTCTAGGATCCTTTCCCGTAATCTCTTTAATCTTCTCTAGCCGATATTGCAAGGAGTTCCGATGGATAAAAAGCTCATTGGCCGTATTGATCGCTTTCCCGCTTTCTTGTATATACACTTCCAATGTCCTTTGAAGCTCACCTAACTCATCGTGTTCTTTTAACTTAGTAATCAAATTCAAAAAAGGATTTTGATCAACGGATTTAGCTAGTTCATTCACGAAGACATACATTGAAAAATCGTCATATAACAAAAGATTTTCGTGAGGGGCTAACTTTTCTCCCACTACTAGAGTTTCTTTCGCCTCTTGATAGGACTTAGAAAGCTTATCAAGCTCTGTATAATAAGTTCCAATGGCCACTTGGACAGCGGGATCCATTTTCTTTAGTCGTGACAGCCAAATCCGAATCGTACTTAGTGTACGTTCCTGATCGCAACGTCCATGTACGACTTGTACCTTCTTAAGAATAATCACTTCTCCTGTGTAAGTGGGAACGACTAGATCGCCCTCTTCTTTCATTTCATTGATCACAAACTCAACTTTTTGATTGCTTTCTAATTGATGTGCATGGCTTTTTAATACGACTGCCACCCTAGGAATGTGTAAATCAATTTGTACAGACTTGGCCTTCTCAAAAAGTAACTCCTCCCTGAGAAGGTTGCCGCTAATTAATTGATGAACAATTTCCTCTTTTAAACGTTTATCTAGCTGCAGCTGACTTTGCATAAACGCCTGTTCAATCATCATTTCGGTCGTAACCTTTACTAGTTGTCCATAACCTCTCGCTTCATCAAGATCTCCTGTAATCCCAACAACACCCAAAACCTTTCCTTGAAAAAGAATCGGTAAATTGATGCCTTCTTTGACCCCTTCCCATTGATTTGTATCCACTTTTCGAATCTCAATCGTCTCTTTTCTCCTGACAACTTCATGAGCCACTTGATGCTTTTTGAAAAGACGCCGTCGATCACCAGAACCAATGATTCTCCCATCGTGATCCATCACATTAATATTAAAAGGCAAAATCGCCATTGTTCGATCAACAATTTCTTGGGCAAGTTGTTCCGTTAAGTACATTGGCATTTATTCGTTTCCTTTCTATCAGTAGAAAAGGGCGGACAGAGGGACAGGTAGGTTCCTAGTCCCTCACTTTTTTGAGACACCGATGATTCTCGACAATTGTCAGCTGGATACCCCTTCTAGCTTCTTAAGTTTCCCCAGTATATCATTCCGACTTTCTTTATCCAATTGCCGCAATGCGGGTACTGCTTGGAATTTCTAATTTATTTATATATTGCTTGATTTCGCTATCAAAAATTCTTAAAAATCATGCTAGTTAAGTCGATTAATTTTAAGAGGAGGAAGGAAGAGGGACAAGGAACCTGTCCCCACTGACTGCAATGATCGATTGCCTGCTATTCCGGTTAAAATCGAGATCGCTCCATCAATATGAGATGCCGCTCTGTTAAACTCATCTTTTCGCGGTTCATCAAATAGGTCTTGTAACAATAGCGGGTCTCCACCACCATGTCCACCTTCCCCTTCTATGACACTCACTTCATAAGGCTTACCGAACATCGGTAGAATCGTGATCGACTTATCTTGAAGGGCCCCTTCGTCAGCCTTTTCTCCACCTGAGTTAATATAGGACTGCTCTCGTATCCGAACTTCCATCCTCCCTTTGCTTCCGTTAAATGAAACGATAAACCCTTCCCATGGCAAGTACGCATTTAAGGAATATGTTAACACTGCTTTGTTTTTATATTGAACAAGAACGCCGAGCGTATCTTCAATATTGATTCCATCACCGAACACACTTTGGTCACGTTGGTACCCATCTTCCTTTTCAGCGTCTAAATACATCGCTTTTAAATGAGGATTTTCCTCCATATGCAGCGCAAACGGGTCACCTTTTGCATGCTCGCTTCCATGTGCGCGTTGATAAAATTCTGTCACGCCTCTTTTTTCGGCATTTTCCCTCCCATAAAAACGCAGCCCTCCAAACGAACACACAGTAGAAGGTGTTGTTCCGAGCCAAAAATTGACTAAGTCAAAATGATGAGTCGATTTGTGAACTAACAAACCACCACTGTTTCGTTTATCTCGATGCCACCTTCTAAAGTAGTCAGCACCGTGCTGAGTATCAAGCGCCCACTCAAAGTTAACGGAATAGACTTCGCCAATGACATCGTTCATGATTAACTCGCGGATTTTCGTATTGTGAGGAGCATATCGATAATTAAAGGCTACACGGACTTTGCGTCTTGTTTTCTTTACGGTTTCAATAATTTCTTGACACTTCTATACATCAACGGTCATTGGCTTTTCCGTAATGACATCACAACCTAGCTCAAGTGCTCGAATAATGTAAGTATGATGAGTCCGATCAACAGATGTAACAACAACAACATCAGGTTTTTCCTTCGCAATCATTTCGTCAAACTCGTTATTTTTATAAAGACTAACTGATTGATACTGATACTTTTCATGTAACAGCTTATTTGCATATTCCATTCTCGTTTCGTTTATATCACAAAACGCTACAAGCTCACTTGTATGTTTAAACGTTGTAACTAATGCCCCATAAAAAAACTCAGCTCTTCCACCTGTACCGACAAGAACATATTTCTTTTTTTCCATCATCTTTCACTCCTCTTCAACACTTTTTCTAGTTAATTCATACCTAATATACGGTCTTCACCCCTTTCCATCAATCGTACTTTTTTGATTACCCATCGCTTTTAAGTAACATTATTTTTGTACACTAGCACTTTTTTTGATAATGGTAGAAACCGAAAGTGTAATAAGGAATACAGCTAATTTTTCCTCATAGCAAAAACCCTTTAAAAAAAATCGCTCCCCATTCACATGAAAAAGGCTCAGAGAGATCTCTCTAAGCCTTTGATTTGTTTCTTACGATTTTAAACTGTCCTAAGTTTTCTGTTTTGATATCATTTCTTTTTTCAAAATGACTTCATCGACTAACCATTTGATGAAAGCCGCCTTTAAAATATAGATAGGGAGAGAATATATATACCGCCAATTTTCTAATTTATAAATCCCTAACCAAACCGTAAAAGGTTCAAAAATAAATGTAAAGACGATTGCCATAATTGTGTTAGCGACAATAAACTTTTTCCATTTTGGGAAATACTGATATAACAACATATGAGCAACAATAATGATTCCCTGGTCAATTGCAATTAATCTAGGCATTATATTTACCAATTGATATGGATAGGACCAAAGCTGTGTCTCAACCCCCAAATCATCCATCATCATCACAAGTATCATTAACAACGTCCCAAATAAAAGGATTTGGGTCATTCTTTTTTTATCTACGAATCTCCACCAAATAAACCAAGGAATAAAAAGAACAAGTAAAAGCAACCACCATTGAAACGTAAACAAATTTTCAGTAAGCCAATATTCTACTTTCAAATCATAAAATTGCTGTTGGATATTCCGTATGTCATCGAAAGTTGGATATTTTTCAGTCATGTAAGCGATCCTTTTTCTGCATTTTTTATTTTCAACCTCTTTTCTAGAAGTTACTTAAAATAAAGAAATAAGTCAAAATTCAACACTATTAGGACAATAATCAGAATACTAATTCCCCACGCCAAAAGAGGTTTCCTATAATGAATTGGAAATAAAATAAACATCATTAAAATAAATAGGATTGAGTACCAAATATTCCAACCATTATGATGAGAAAATAAGCCCACATAGAGATTTGTACACTCCGCAACAATATATATGCTAACCCATATTGCGAAATGAAAGACTTTATTACTCCATTTATCTGTTCTAAAGAAATAGTTCAAATAAATCAAAATCGTCGCAGGATATATAACCACCATATACAATAATGAGATCGTTGTATGATTGGGGAGTAGTTCAGCAAAAAATATTTCCTCGTATATCCATAAATCATGATTATATGCTAAAAAATTATGTAGTAGGTCACATAGAATAAAAAAGAGTATGGTTGGATAATATTCTTTCCAGTTTCTCCAATCCCCCCAACGCCAGGCAGCTAAAAAGTAAATCAGGTTATAGACGATATGCATATGGTACCATTTCCTTCTTTTTAAAAATTAATTCGTTATTAACTATAGTATGTGAAATGAATTTAATTTAATGCCTTATTGATAACCTGTCCCTCTGACCTACCTAACCTAGGCCATTCTAACTTACGCCATAGTATTTGTTTTTTACAAATAACCCAAATATTACAAGAAAGTCTCGTTTTGTACAAATACAACGCTTACATGATTGTCCTACCATGAAGTGATCTTAGACTAGTAGACAAATTCAGAAATAAGAGAGAGGAGTGACGAGATGCTTAATTTGAAAAGTAAGCAGATCATACTGCGTTTCCCATGGAAGTATGACACGCTTCCCTGAGATGTTCTAACCTTGCCATCTTTTACCGAAAAAGAACCTCATAAAGCAATGATCAATACGAGAAATAATGACTTTCTTAGCAAACTAACCATCTTATTTCCTCCTAATATATTAAATAAGTTTTGAGAAATTTTGTTAATAGAACTCCTCTCCACGGAAGGTCGTATTGATACTACCGCTTTAATAATTCCATTAATTACACTTTTCACCTTCCATTTTTTCTCTTATAAAAATATATTTTTTCTAGGTCTTTTAGTACTTATCAATAAGGAAATAGTTGAACTCAATATCTTTATTGCAACCGAAAAAGTCAATGCGCTGTGAAATTGACTAGCTGACTTTATTGAGGCTGATGTTACATGTTCTTAACCAAAACATCTCTTTCCATAGTTTTTACGAACAAAAGGTGCGTTTCTTTCTTGACGGCTTTAAAACATTACTGATATTCTAAGTCCATTGTCCATGCTAGATAATGCCCCATATCCTACTTTACAAAAGGGTGCACTTTTTGAATAATCATTTATAATAATTCGAATCGGTACTCAATATATTGGATGCCAAGTTGGAGGTTTCTTTTGGATTTTATAATAAACTCATTTAAAAAAATGACTTACAAACAAATACTTTTTTACATAATAGTTGTACTTTGTTTTACAGCCAGTGTTGTTTTTGTTAATAATAATTATTCTTTCTATGAACGTCCAATAGCTGAAGTCATAAAGACGAATCTGATAGACAAAACCGAAATGATTGATTTATTAAATAATGAAGATTATCTCTTCACACAGAATATAATTGCAGAAGTAAAAAATGGAGAAGAAAAAGGGAAGCTTATTCATTTAGTTAATGACTATTCATCATCGAAAGCTTATGATCATGAATTTCATGTTGGAAATCAACTATTTGTTACAATTGATGCGAATATAGAAAATAATGGAGATTTAACTGGAACTATACAAGACGTAAAACGTGATAAATATCTTCTGATTGTTGCATGGATTTTTATCTTTACGTTACTTTTTGTAGGAAAAAAACAAGGGTTGTACTCTATTATAAGTTTGGTAATCAATGCACTACTGTTATCATATGCATTGGATGTTTATCTGAATAATTCAAACATAAGCCTACTGTTGATATGCAGTATAAGTGTTATTTTATTTACTGTGATTTCCTTATTACTCGTTAACGGATTAAATGAAAAAACATATGCAGCCATTATTGCAACCTTAATCGGAACTTTCATTTCACTATTCATTACCTACCTGGTTTTATGGTTAACCTCAGAAAAAGGTCTACGGTATGAAGAACTGCAATTTATTACTCGACCATATCAAATGGTGTTTCTGGCAGGATTATTCCTTGGATCTCTAGGTGCCGTTATGGACGTAGCCATTACAATGTCCTCTTCTATCTTTGGGTTGTATGAAAAGAATAACAACATACCAATAAAAGCACTGATAAAATCAGGAATGGAAATTGGAAAAGATATTATGGGAACCATGACAAATATTTTGTTTTTTGTCTATATAAGTGGTTCTATTCCAATTCTTATTCTCTATTTTAAGAATGCTTCTCCATTTGGTTTTACCCTTTCCATGAACCTTTCATTGGAATTGGCTCGAGCGTTAGCTGGTGGTATTGGAATTGTGTTAACCATTCCAATAGGTCTGTATACGGCTATTTTTTTCGTTAATAGAAAGAGGGCCAGATTATGAATGTACTCGTGGTGCTAGCATCCATTTTATTTATCTTAATGACCCTTATTGGAGGAAGAAAAGGAGTAAGGTCTTTTTTGGCTTTATTTTTCAACTTTGGTGTGATCATTATTACCATTATGTTCATGAATGCCCCAAACATTAATCCGATTACCTTAACCTTAATCGCATGTGTAGCAATTAGCTGTATCAATCTCTTTTATATTAATGAAGTGAACAGCAAAACAAAAACAGCATTCACTTCTTCTATCATCTCAACCATTATTTTACTCTTTTTTATTTTTTTCATAACTGATAAGGCAATGATTCAGGGTTTTGGTGAAGAAGAAATAGAGGAACTTAGTATATTTTCCCTTTATATCGGGGTAGACTTTGTTAAAATTGGCGCTTCTGTGATCATTATGAGTACAATAGGTGCCATCACTGATACCGCCATTGCTGTTTCATCTCCCATGCGTGAAATACATTATCACAATCCACAAATTAGTAGAAAAGATTTATTTACATCTGGATTAAATATTGGGAGAGATATCTTAGGAACAAGTACGAATACGCTCTTTTTCGCCTTCTTTGGAGGCTACCTTGCATTGCTAATCTGGTTTAAAGATTTATCATATTCAGTGGGGGAAATTGTAAATTCGAAAATATTTAGTGCTGAAATGATAACTATACTTTGTGCTGGAATTGGTGTTACTCTCGTTATTCCTATTACTTCCTGGATTACTGCATGGTTTTTAGTGAAGGGGAAAAATTGAGACACCTCAATAGGAATACCCTGTTACCGGGGCAATGCAATGTAGTCTAGTTCCATTTTGGACAGAACGCTTGGAAAAAACTGAAATGGTTGCTCGTCAGGTGTCGCAACGAGGTGGAACGATATATTGTAAAAATAATGGTGACCGTGTAAAAATTAGTGGTCGCGCAGTTTTATATTCTATCGCAGATATTTTTATTAATTGAAATAAAAGTGAAAGGACTCCACACAAATGAATGATCAGATTGATGAATTAACATTATTATTATTGCATTTAACGTCTTTTAAAGAGGATTATGGTTTAGGTGAAGCTCAAAGGAGTTGGAAAGGTTATCCTTTTGAGTCGCTTAACGAATTATCAGAGAATGACTTCATTCGTGACAGTAAGCGATCAAAATCAGTATATCTAACAGAAAAAGGGATTGAACACGCTAAAGAGCTGATGAAGAAATATAATATCAAAGAACAATAACGGTCCCCTTAACACAAAAATGAGTTATTAACAAACTAAAGTGTTACCACGAAGTGAATTTAATCCTCGACCATAGAAATTTATTTTACTATGGTCGAGGATTTTTTAGTTTAAAACGAACCATTCCTAAGGGCTCATCCTTAAAATAACAAATTAAACGCTGTTCAACTCAATCATTTTTTACATAATCAAACAAAAGATAAATATATACAAAACTAGTTAACAGGACATGTAGGGACAGGTCCCCACCGTCTCTATTACAGCAAAAGAGCCGTCACCATCAGGTTGGTTGCTGCAATCGCAACAACAATGGCTGCGAGTTTCTTGATGTTTGCTTGAGAAAGCTTTGCGAAAAACCGAACCCCAATACGAGACCCGATAAGGACACTAACTAGTCCCACTAGGAAATACCCCAGAAAGCCCAAGGAAAAATCACCATTTACTCCGTGCAACGTCACGGTTATGAGCGCGGTAAGAACAAATGTCACCTGAAGATTGGCACTGTATGCATATTTGTTGTCATGATAGAGCAAAAGGAAATAAAAAACAAAAAATGGTCCACCAACAGCAAACATTCCACCTACAAGACCCCCACCGAGTCCTAGGATAACAGGAAGCCAAGTCCTATTAACCTTCGAATCTGGCTTCGGAGGTTTGCTTCGGAATAAATAAATAACAACCGCAAGCAAAAACACCCCAAGGAATACCTTCAAAATGTCTTGTTCCCCATAATAATGCAAAATAAAAAATCCACCTACACGCCCAATCAGCGCAGCAGACAAAATGACGATGATTGTACGCCATTGAATATGCTTAAATAATTGCAAAGCAATACTCACCGACAAGACAAGTGCCAATGACACAACAAGAAGTGTACTTTCTTTTACCGTAAACAATAAGGGCAAAAAGCTCATCGCGATCAGTCCAAAGCCAAACCCACTAACCCCTTGAATGAAACTCCCAAAAAGCAACACCAAAAATATAATGGTCAATTCTAATAACATACAACAGCGAACCTTTCTAATTAACGTACCTTACTAAAAGGATATCTCTATTCCTATTATAGCATTGCCTCCCCCTTACTAGTTCCTTTTATGATTAGACAAATACTCAACAATATACTCTGCCCACACCTCATACGAATTCAGACAAGGAACCTGTCCCCTACTGTCAATTATGATATAATTTAAGGTACAAAGTTTCGTGATTAAAAGGGGCATCAATATGTTAAAAACAAAAAGACTAGACGAGATTAAAGAGTATGTTTCCAAACATGAGACCGTATCATTAGATGAACTTGTAGAAGTATTTGGTGTCTCCAAAAACACCATTAGAAGAGACATCAAAGTGTTAGTAGAACAAGGGGACTTTAAAAAAGTGTACGGAGGGGTTGCCGTTAACCATTCTACTCTCGTCTCGTTCAATGACCGAAAAGTTCGGAACCAGGGTGAGAAACGAATCATCGCTAAACTTGCTTCCGAGTATGTAGAAGATGACGATATTATTTTCGTAGACTCAGGGACAACGACTTTCGAAATGCTGGAGTTTATAAAAGGGAAAAAGATTACAGTTGTGACAAATAACGTAGATTTCATCGTAGAAGCAATGCCTTATGACAACGTAAACATCTTCTCTACAGGTGGGATGATTGAACGAAAAACGAAGTCATTCATTAGTTATAAAGGATTAGATCTTTTCAAAACCTATAATATTAACAAGGCCTTTATGGCTTCAACAGGTATATCTATTACAAACGGTGTCACAAATTCTTCTCCACTTGAGAGTGAAATTAAAAGTTCAGCCGTGAAAAAATGTCCCGAAGTGTTTTTATTAGTCGATCATCAAAAATTCGATAAATATGCGCTAACTACATACTGTGACCTAGAAGAAATCCACTATCTAGTAACAGATAAGCTTCCAAACGACGAGTATCAAGAGTTTGTAAAGAAAAACAATATTAAACTTATCTTTTAGGTAGTGCTTACTTGAAAGATAATCGTGTAACCCGGGTAAAAAGAGTGGATCCTCGCTTAGAGGATCCACTCTTTTTGCTATTTTACAATTTCCCCGTTATAAACTGAGCCTCACCGTAGCCGAAGCTCCAATCCGCATTTCCATTCGTCACGATTGAAATCATGATATCATTTGGCTCTATCCCACACTGTTTCCCTAATTCACTTACCATTAGCCGATAGAATTGCTGTTTTTGCTCCTCTGTTCGTTCTTTGCTCGTCACACTGATTACAACCACGTCCTTGCTACGCTCAAAACCTAAACCTGTGTCTTCAATGAACATTTCATGCGCCGGATGCTGGTTAACAATTTGATAACGATCTCTCTCTGGTACTCCGAAAGCTTGTACCATCGCTTGATGGGCAGCATCTACTAATTTTCTTACGGCTTGTTCATCTCTACCTTCTATTAAATCAAATCGAATTAATGGCATGTAACTCCCTCCACCTCGTTTATTTTTCTACTACAGGAAATCGCTTTCTTTTAACCGTATAGTTAACTCACTTTACTTTCGTTCTCATTATCAGCCGCTGCTTCTAATTTCTTATTTGAGCTGTACCAGAACCAGCCGACTAACCCGACAATGGATAAATTGACAACTAAGAAGACAACCTGTGATGGCGAGTAAGCATTTGGCATCGCTTCTGCAACACCAATTGGCGAGAAGAAGGCATACGCTCCAATCATAATGACAACTAGAAATGCTGAAAACGCCTTTGCATGCTTCCACGGTGTTAAATCAACCTTTTTCGAATCATTTAATACAAACGGTGTTTCACGAGGATTCATTCTTCCTAACACAAGCATCACGAAAATATCAACTGCTAAAAGAATTGATAGGACATAAAGGAAGTTCACATCAGCCAAGAATATTTTCGATAAGGAATACAAGACAATATGAACGACAATGACCACTTTCCCTGCATAGGAAGGAACTCTTTTACTAAAAAATCCAACAAGGATCATCGCAATAATCGGCAAGTTATAAAATCCATTCATTTCTTGTAAATAAGCATACAAACCTGAAGGCGCATACATAATAAATGGAGCAACGATAACCGACGCAATAGCCAAACCAAAGGCAAAGATTCGACCAACTTTAACAAGTTCTTTCTCTGCTGCTTGCGGTTTGAAAATAGGCTTATAAATATCTAAAGAGAACAATGTAATCGCACTATTCAACGTATTATTAAATGAACTTAAGATGGCGCCGAACAAGACAGCTGCCAAAAACCCAGATAAAGCCACTGGAAGAACATCAATAACAAGTGTTGGATAAGCGGCATCATTATTGCTTAATGTGTTTCCATATAGCAAGTAGGCAATAATTCCTGGTAAGACTAAGAAACTCATGCCAAATACTTTAAATAGACCAGCAAATAATACCCCTTTTTGTCCTTCAGCAAGGTTTTTTGCACCAAATGTTCGTTGGATGATCGATTGATTCATCGCCCAATAGAAAATGTTATTAAACAGCATCCCGGTAATTAACACCGGCCACGGAACAGATGACTCCATACCGCCAAAAGAGTTTAGTTTTGTTGGGTTTGCGTTCAATAACTCATGCACGCCCCCAGCCAAATTTCCTTTTCCAAGAGCTACTAAAGCTAAAATTGGAATAAGAAGACCACCAATAATTAACCCGATTCCATTAATCGTATCACTCATTGCTGCCGCTTTCAGTCCTCCAAGGATTACATACCCTAAGCTAATCACCCCTATCGTTGCCGAGATGACTAAGACGAGCGTAAATGGACTCAAATTGGTGATTGATGTCAACGAGAAGATACTATCAAGTACCAATGCTCCAGAATAAAGGACGACCGGTAAATACGCAACAGCGTAACTTATTAAGAACAAGATCGACGCGATTTGTCTTGTTCGTAAATCATAACGTCGTTCAAGAAAATCTGGAATCGTTGAAAGTCCAGCCTTTAAATACTTTGGTAATAGGATGAGGGCCATCACAATTAATGCAAGCGGAGATGTTACTTCCCATGCCATAACTGCCATCGACTCACCATATGCCTGTCCATTCAGTCCAACAATTTGTTCAGTAGACAAATTCGTTAAAATTAGTGAGAAAGCGATTACAATCCCTGTTAAACTTCTACCCCCTAGAAAGTAACCATCGGTCGTCGTCATATCTGTTCCCTTTGTTTTGTACCATGAAAACCACATGACAAAGATCGTGTAAATTGCGAAACTAGCAAAGATTATCCATACCATTGGTAGTCCCCCTTTTATAAAAGTTCCGCTACTTTTCATTAAAACTTGATGCAAGATGCGCTTTATGACTCGTATGAAACTCTCTCATTTTTTCTTTTACTGTTTCTTTAACCGCTTGCTTCCCTGGAGTCAGGATGAAACGAGGGTCATAAAGAGCAGAATCACTCGTTAATACGTCACGAACTGCCTTCGTCCAAGCCTGCAAGCACTCGGTATTTACATTAATTTTTGCGTGGCCAAGTTCAATGGCTTTTTGAATTTGATATGTAGGAATTCCTGAACCTCCGTGTAAGACAAGGGGAATCCCGGTTAACTCGGAAATTTGCTTCATCTCATCAAAACCTAATTTCGGTTCACCTTGGTAAGGCCCGTGGACAGAACCTAGAGCAGCTGCCAAAGCATCGACTTCTGTTTCCTGAACAAGCCGGAAACATTCATCAGGGTCTGCGTATGTAATCCCACCGATTAATCCGTCTTCATTTCCACCAATCGTACCAACCTCAGCTTCAACGGATACTCCATGAGCCTTTGCATATCCAACGACTTGCTTTGTCATCGCAATGTTTTCTGCAATCGAATAATGAGAACCATCAATCATAACGGAGGTATATCCAGCATCAATCGCTTGTTTGCAGCGCTCAATACTCATCCCATGATCTAAATGCAGCGCAACTGGAACGGTAATTCCCTTTACCTTGACTAAGGACTTCACCATTGTCGCAATCATGGTAAAACCACCTAAGTAATCAACGAGACGATCAGATGAAGCTAGGATGACTGGCCCCTCTTCTTCTTGGGCAGCTTCTAAAATGGCTTCTGTCCATTGAAAACTATTAATATTATATTGTCCAACCGCATACCCTTCCGCTTTTGCTTGGATTAGCATGTCATTCATAGGAACTAATGCCATTTGCCATCCCCCTCTTTTTTAGACTTCCACTTGCTTACACATCGTGATGTTTCATTTCTTTCTCTTCTATTAATAATAACGCTTCTAGTTTTAAGTAGTTACATACTATGTTGGATATCCACCTTACAATTACTGACGGCTTTTTAAGATCCATTCATGATCTGGATCGTTATGGAATTTCCAAATGCGTTTTGGCCCTGCCATGACGTTTAAATAATAAGAAGTGTAGCCATCAGGAACGCCAACCGGATGGTAACCTGCTGGTACAATGACGACATCTCCGTGGTCAACTGTCATTGTTTCATCAATGGAACGGTCATCTGTATAAACTCGTTGGAAGACAAATCCTTGATTTGGGTTCATTTCGTGATAATACGTTTCCTCTAAGAAAGACTCATTCGGAAGATTATCTTGGTCATGCTTATGTGGAGGATAACTAGACCAATTTCCACTTTCCGTGAAAACCTCAACTACTAATAAACGATTAGCGGATGGATCTGAATCTGGTAAAATATTATGAACTAACCGTTTATTGTTTTCGACTCCTCTAAGTTCAATCCCATTTTCAGATGCTTTAATCAGTTTCGTAGGCAGTTGATTTTCTGATGGTGAGTAGCATAGAGCGACACGAGCTTGGCTTACTGCCTCAATTTCAAAGCCACGATCATTTGATACATAAACACTATCCGTTGGGATTTGTTCAAAAACCGTTTCGCGCGTTCCAATGTTCTCAAATGTTTGGTCATGATCGGTCACATTAATTTTGCCTGTTACGGCAACAATACAACATTCTTTCTTCCCTAACTGTTCGGAGTATGTTCCTCCTGGCTTTAGGTCAATCATTTTGAATTCAACATATTCCAAAGAAGAATTTTCTGTTTGAATATCATGGACAACGGTAACATCTTGCTCTGCTTTATTAGGCTTGCGTAATAATTTACTCAATGCACTTCCCCCTTACTTATTTAATAAGTTTTGTATTCTCTTACCTATTTTTAGAATATTGAATGAGAGTATATTAGGTTTTCTTGAGTCATATTTCGTTTAAAGAACCAAATTTAACAAATACTTATCCATATAATTGATATATTATGATGCATTACTGAGTAACTATTGAGTAACTTTATAAACCTATCATAATATTGAAAGCTCTTTCAGTCAATCCTTTTTTCATCTTTCTTTTCAACTTTCACTTTCATAAAAATCCCGCGTACATGTTTACGTACGCAGGATCTAGGAAACTTCTTAAAGTCCGCTCATTTCACGAATATACTGGCGAGCTTTCCCTGCATACTCAAAAGGATTTGCGACGGCAGGATCTTGCTCTGCTTCCACCACAAACCAGCCTTCGTACCCTGCCTCACTTAACAATTCGAAAACAGGTTTGAAGTCAATTTGTCCATCTCCTGGTACCGTAAATACTCCTTCTTTCACCCCAGATAAGAAACTCATCTTGTTTTCCTTAACCTTTTCGGCAACATCCGCACGGACATCTTTTAAGTGTACATGATGAATACGGTCCATATATTTCGTTAAAACCTCTAAATGGTCTTCCCCTGAAAACACAAGATGACCGGTATCATAAAGGAGGGACACTTTCGCAGGATCTGTCCCTTCCATCAACTTCGCAATTTCTTCTGTTGTTTGCACACCGGTCCCCATATGATGATGGTACACAACCTTCATCCCTTTTTCCGCTGCTAGATCACCTAAGCGCTCGAGCCCATCAAGAAATAACGACCATTCCTCTTCTGTGAAAACAGGTTTTTCCTCAAATAACGGGGTGCTCATTTGACCTTGAATGCTGTTTCCTTGTTCTGAAACAACGATCACCTTTGCACCCATTTCATGTAAAAAGTCTCGGTGTCTCATAAAGGCTTCTGCTGTCTCCTCAAAAGGTTTAGATGTGAGAAAAGCACTGAACCACGCACTCGCAATTTCAAGTCCGCGCAAGTGTAATGCTTTCTTTAAAACTGCTGTATCACGCGGGTATTTATTGCCAACCTCACTGCCTGTAAAACCAGCGAGTGCCATTTCACTTATGCATTGCTCAAATGTGACGTCGCCACCGAGATCCGGCATATCGTCATTCGTCCAGCCAATTGGTGCAATCGCTAATTTGACTTGGTTCTCCTTAAACATGTCGCTTCCCCCCGTTAGTATGCGCGTGCTTTTTGTAAGTTGGTTTCTTTGTTTTCAAAAGTAGTCTTGGTGCTGTTGTTTTCAGATACTTCTGCTACCCCTACATGCCACCATGAATCATAGCCATGCGTCATCGTCTTCGGTAGGACTTTAATGTCAATCAACGTACTAACCGATTGGTTCTTCGCATCCCCGAGTGCCGCTTTTAGTTCTTCCACCGTTCGAACAGAATAGGTTTTCACTCCGTACCCTTCTGCTACCTTAGCGAAATCAATCGTCATCAGTTGACCATCCATTTTCCCTGTTTCAGGGTTGCGTTTTCGAAACTCGGTTCCAAAGCTACCCATGCCATTTTCCATTTGTAAGTTATTAATGCAGCCAAAACCAGAGTTATCAAAGAGAACAACATTGATCTTCTTTCCTTCTTGAAGCGAGGTCACAAGTTCGGTATGAAGCATTAAATAGCTGCCATCCCCCGACATCGCATACACTTCACGTTCTGGCTCGGCAAGCTTTGCTCCAAGAGCCCCGGCAATTTCGTACCCCATACAAGAATAGCCATATTCCATATGATAGGTGTTTCGTGATTTGGACACCCACATTCTTTGAAGGTCACCAGGCAGACTACCTGATGCCCCGACAATAATGGCATCGTCCTCGATTAGATCATTGACTACTCCGATGACATTTGTTTGCGTTAAGTCCGACCCTAATGCCTCTTTATATTCAGGCAGCTTATCATCTAAGTGCCCTTCAATTTCTGGCTTGAAGTTCTCACCATAAGTAATGTCACATAAACGGTTTAGTTCAGCGTCCCAAGCTTGTTTCGCTTCCACAATTTCATTTTCATAGGAAGAACGATAGTCTCCAAGTTCAGCCGCAATCGCTTCCAACCCTGCTTTTACATCCGCTACCACTTTGATAGCGTCAAGTTTTGCAGCGTGAAATTCAGATATGTTAATCGTCAGAACGTCAGCGTTTGCAAAGAGATGCTTTGACCCTGTTGTAAAATCGGTAAAGCGCGTCCCTACACCAATAATTAAATCCGCATCTTTTGCCATCGTGTTCGCTGCCAGATTCCCTGTTACGCCAACTCCACCTAAGTTCAATGGATGATTGCTTTCGATCCCGCTTTTCCCTGCTTGTGTTTCTCCAAATGGAATGTTGAACGTTTCCGCAAATTGCACAAACGTATCAGCCGCCTCCGAGTAGCGTACCCCGCCACCGAAGATCAAGAATGGCTTTTTCTTTGATTGAATCAGGCTAACCGCGTCTTGGACACTTTCTACAAAAGGCATGCGGCGCTCAATCCGGTATACTCGTTTTTCAAAAAAGCTTTCCGGGAAGTCCCATGCCTCACCTTGCACATCCTGTGGCAATGCAACTGTGACTGCCCCTGTATCAGCAGCATTTGTGAGTACCCGCATCGCATTCAACATCGCAGACATCAGTTGTTCCGGACGATTGACGCGATCCCAATATTTACTGACCGCACGAAACGCGTCATTTGTTGAAATCGATAAGTCATGCGTTTGTTCAATTTGTTGTAAAACCGGATCTGGTTGACGAGTGGCAAATACATCCCCTGGTAATAAAAGAAGCGGGATATTATTAGCCGTTGCTGTCGCCGCACTTGTCACCATGTTTGCCGCTCCTGGTCCTACAGACGACGTGCAAGCGAGTATTTGTTTGCGATGCTTTTGTTTGGCATAAGCCATGGCAGCATTGGCCATCCCTTGCTCGTTACGTCCTTGGTATACTTCTAATTCTCCAACGTTTTCTTCAAGTGCTTGACCAATCCCACACACATTCCCGTGCCCAAAAATTGTAAATATTCCTTTGATAAACCGTTCTTGTTTCCCGTCAAATTCTACATATTGCGCATTTAAAAACTTCACAAGCGCTTGTGCTGTTGTTAAACGAATCGTTTTCACGATGTAAGCTCCTCTCTAAAAAACAAAGTAGTCATTCTCAAATAGCGAAAAGGGAAGTGGCACGAATAAGTTTCATCCCACCACTTCCCCGTATTCATTGGATTACTTCATATAACGAGCAGTTAACATTTTCTTTCTTGTATAAAATTCAACGCCGTCTGTTCCATTTGCATGAAGGTCTCCGTAGAATGATTCCTTATAGCCAGAAAATGGGAAGAATGCCATTGGTGCAGGAACACCAATATTCACACCAAGCATCCCCGACTCGATCGTTTCACGGAATTGACGAACGGCAACTGCACTATCTGTATAAAGGCAAGCTCCGTTAGCAAAACTTGAATTATTTGCGACATCAATCGCTTCTGTCAAATCCTTCACTCGGACAATCGATAGAACAGGCGCAAAAATTTCATCCTGCCAAATTTTCATTTCTTGCGTCACGTGATCGAAAATCGTTGGTCCAACGAAGTATCCTTCTTCAGATGTTGCTGCATCGTCACGACCGTCACGAACAACCGTTGCCCCTTGCTCTACACCTGCTTCAATATAGCCAAGTGTACGTTCTTTATGGCTTTGGCGAATGACCGGTCCGAGGAATACCCCTTTATCAAGTCCATTTCCGATGACAATCTCGTCTGCCGCTTGCTTTAATCTTGCAACAAGTTCATCTGCAATCGACTCTTCTACCGCTACAACCGCCGCTGCCATACAACGTTCTCCAGCTGAACCGAATGCTGCCCCGATAATTTGTGATACGGTATTGTCAAGGTTGGCATCCTGTAAGACGATCGAGTGGTTTTTCGCACCTGCAAGAGCCTGAACACGCTTTAAGTTTGCCGCTCCCGTCTTATAAACATATTCTGCTACTGGCTGCGATCCAACAAATGAAATTCCTTTTACCAATCTGTGCTCTAGTAAACCGTTTACAACATCATGAGCACCGTTCACAATGTTCAACACACCTTTTGGAAGACCAGCTTCTTCAAACAATTCAGCGAGACGCTGTGCAAGCAGCGGCGTACGCTCTGATGGCTTTAATACAAACGTATTTCCGCAAGCAATCGCGAGTGGGAACATCCAGCATGGAACCATCATCGGGAAATTAAACGGGGTAATTCCGCCAATTACTCCAATCGGATAACGGTACATCCCAGACTCAAGACCACTTGCGATATCTGGAAGCTGCTTGCCCATCATTAATGTTGGAATTCCTGCTGCAAATTCAACACATTCAATCCCGCGAAGAACTTCGCCTTCTGCTTCGGTTAAACTTTTTCCGTTCTCAAGTGTGACGAGCTTTGCAAGCTCACCCCAGTTATCAACTAATAGCTGTTGATACTTAAAAAGGATCCGCGCGCGCTTTGGCACCGCTACTTGAGACCACGTTTTAAACGCTTCATTGGCAACTTGAACCGCCTTGTCTACTTCTTCTTTTGTTGAAATTGGAACAATCGCCAATTCTTCCCCTGTTGCTGGATTGTAAACCACTTCTGTTTTGTCAGAAGTAGACTCCACCCATTCGCCGCCAATATAGTTCTTTAACGTTTGTACTGCTGTTTGTGTCATTTTTCATACTCCCTTTCTAGCAAATGATTGTTTTTTAGAATGCTATTAGACTACTGGTTCATATTCAGCTGTATCGATATAATTTTGCAATTCTTCAATTGTTGGCATTGCATCTGAACAACTATGACGAGAGATAACAATCGATGCTGAAGCACTTCCCATCTTCATCGCTTCTGATACCGTTTTCTGATTCATCAAACCGTAGATGAAGGCGGATGCATAAGAATCACCAGCTCCAAATGTTTTGAGAACTTTCGCCGGGAAGATTCCACTTCGATGTGAGTCTCCATCTTTTGTATAGGCAATTGAACCTTCTCCACCATGTTTAATGACAACGAGTTCAGCACGATAGGAGAACCAACGGGATGCCGTATAATGATCGTCTGACTCGTTGATATTAAGCAGCTTTTCCATCATGTCGAATTCTTCACGAGTTCCAATAATAACATCACATTTTTCAGCCGCTAAGTTGTAGTAAACAGCCGTTTCTGCTTCGTCTGTCCACGTATATGGACGGTAATCAAGATCAAAGAAAACCGTAACGTTATGTTTATTTGCATATTCTAGTGCTACAAACACCGCTTCACGAGAAGGACTTTGTGCAAGCGCCGTTCCTGAAACTAAAAGCACTTTTGCTTGTTTAATATAATCCTCACTTACCTCAGAAGGATGTAGTTTCAAGTCGGCTACATTATCACGGTACATTAAAATACTGCAATCACTTGGACTTTTAATCTCTGTAAAAGCGAGACCTGTCACCGCACCTGTTTGATCAACCGTAACTCCCTGTGTATCAATCTTATTTTTTTCTAAGTAATTTGTGATAAAGCGGCCCATTTGGTCATCTGACACTTTTCCGATGAAACCTGTTTTTTGACCTAATCTAGCAGAACCAATCGCGATGTTCGCTGGTGACCCACCAACATATTTTGTAAAGGTATTCGTTTCTTCCATTGGACGATTCGTTTCGTTCGCATTTAAGTCGATGCAAAGGCGTCCAATTGCAATAAGATCTAAAGGGCGGTCTTGTTTAAACGTAAGCGGATTCATATTATCCCATCCTTTCCATTACTAGTTTGTTACGATCTGAGCGATGCTAGACAATTGAACTGGTTGCCCTTTTTGAAGGGATAGCTTTGCAGCTTTGGCAATACGCTCTGCTTGAAGCCCATCGAAACCCGTACACGTAACGTCAGTGTCTTCTAGGCACGCTTTTGCAAATTCAGTTACTTCATCTATATATGCTTGTGTGTAACGCTCAAGGAAGAAGTACAATGGCTTATCTTTTGTTACATGCTCAGCCGTTGACACTTCAACAGTCGTTGCACGATTGTTTTCAGCTTGGGCTGTCCCTTTGTCACCAAAGATTTCAACACGTTGATCATACCCATAAACAGCTTGGCGACTATTATCAATGACACCTAGTGCTCCATTTGCAAACTTCAATGTGATAATAGCTGTATCAATGTCTCCTGCTTCACCAATGGCCGGATCAACTAAGACGGTACCATAAGCAGACACCTCTACGACTTCACTGTCCATGACATAACGCGCCATATCAAAATCGTGAATGGTCATATCCATAAATAGCCCACCAGAAGATTTTACATAGTCAGCATTTGGCGGCTCAGGATCACGCGACGTAATTTTCAGAATATGTGGCGTTCCAACTGTCCCTTCCTGAACAAGCGAGCGAATCTTTCGAAAATTCGGATCGAAACGACGATTAAACCCAACTTGAATTTTAACGCCAGCCTTTTTAACTTCAGCAAGAGCTTCTTCTGTTTCTTCTACAGAGAAACTGACTGGTTTTTCACAAAAAATATGTTTCCCCGCCGCTGCCGCTTCTTTTATGAGGTTTGCGTGTGTTGTTGTTGGCGAACAAATAAACACCGCATCAATTTCAGAGTCATGTAATAGTTCTTTATAATCCGTTGTTAAAACGTCAATTTGTTTTTCACAAGCCCAAGATTTAAGATGATCAATCACAACATCTGAAACACTTTTTACATGAATTTCCGGAACAAGTTGCAAATTATCAACATGTAATCTTCCAATTCGTCCTGCTCCGATAATTCCTAAAGTTAGTTTTTTCATTTGTTACCTCCCACCGATAGGATTAAGCGCTTAACCAAACTTTGTAGTTAATTAAGCGTTTTCTTAAGTCCATTATATATCGTCATTAACTCATTTTACAAGATAAAATCGTTACTTATTTAAAAATTAATTAAGCGCTTAACCAAAGAGGGAAAGAAAACAGCAAATACTCGCTCTGTACTTACCGCTCTTTAAGAATCTATCCTCTTTACTGACTGCCGTTCAATTAACTCCGGCATCAGTATGACCCGATGTCCAGGTGTATTCGGGTTTTCAATCGACTTTAATAGATTATGAATCGCGTAGTAAGCTAACTCACTAATCGGTTGGGCAATGGTCGTTAACCCTGGATCTGCAAGCTCTGCATGCACCGTATTATCAAAGCCAATCACAGAAATATCCTCAGGAATGCGAACCCCCGTTTTTCTCGCTTCATTCACAAAGATTGTCGCAATTAAGTCCGTTCCAGCAAAAAGAGCGGTTGGTCTCTTCTTTAAGTTTAAAACTTCCTGAGCGGCAATTCTTGCTTCATCCACTTTTGACTTGGAATGAATAAGCCACTTCTCATTAAACGTAACCCCCGCTTCCTTCAGGGATTGCATAAACCCTTCCACACGCAAACGTCCACTAGATCTGTTTGGTTCAGCAATCAAGGCGACATCCAGGTGGCCTTTTGCTAGCAAATATTGTCCCACTAAGTATCCCCCGCGAACATCATCAACTGTTACAACATTTGAGAGAAAGGAAGGTGGTTCAACAGAAAAAAACAAATGAGGAATTTTCCTTTTGTTTAACTTCTCATATACTTCGATATCTTTTGGTTCCGTTGCAATAATAATCCCATCTACTTGCTTTTTTAATAGAAGTTCTAAATAGTCATGTTCACGCTCTAATTGATAATCCGTACTGCATAAAATGATCGTATAACCCGTTTCACGAGCTTCATTCTCCAGTGCCCGCGCTACTTCAGCAATAAAGGGGTTGGCTATGTCTGGAATCAAAACGCCGATTGTGTACGTCTTTTTCCCCGTCAAGGCAGCCGCAACGCTACTTGGCTGATAGTCGAGTTCCTCCATCACTTTCATGACCATTTTTCTTCTTTCTTCACTGATCCGACCTGTATTATTGATCACTTTGGAAACAGTTGCAATCGAAACCCCTGCTTTTTTGGCAACATCATAAATCGTGGGCTTCATTGTTCATCATACTCCTTAATTTTCAGTCATCCATCCATTTTACCATGAAGGACTTTTATTTCACAATCGACTCATTGCTTTTGACAGGTCTACTTTTTGTCCTGTTTTAAAGGCTTCTGTTGCAGCGTAAGCAATTTCAAGTGCTTTTACACCATCTTCTACTGTTACGCGTGGAACGGCTTTTTCGATAACGACTCTAAAGAAGTCCTCTAGCTCCAATGAATAAGCATCTGTAAAACGAGTCGGGAAGTCTGGCAGAATATCATGCGTGTTCCCTGCTTTTGTTAATACTTGGATATCATGTTGACGAAGATTTCCAATGAAGATCGACCCTTCTGTACCAATCACTTCCGCCCGAATGTCATACCCGTAATAGGCATTACGGCTTGCCTCAGCATCTCCTGCAGCTCCAGTGGCAAACTCCATATAGGTGAGGGATTGGTCGACATCACCGTACTTTTCCATGAAGGGATATTTTAAGACACGGCCATGTGAGCTGACAGATGACACTTCCGAATTCATTAAATAACGTGCAATATCAAAGTCATGAATCGCAACATCGATAAACAACCCACCACTATGCTCGATAAACGATTCGTGTGGAGCAACTGGATCACGAGAAATCCCACGGAAATAAATCGGTTTCCCTATATCGCCTGCATCAATTCGTTTCTTTGCCGCATCATATGCCGGATCAAACCGGCGCATAAAGCCGACCTGGCAAATCGTATTGTTACTCTCGAGAATTTTTTTAATCTCAAATGCTTCCTGTAAATCAATCGTGAGTGGCTTTTCAACAAAAATCGCCTTGCCAGTGGCAGATGCTTTGCTTAGTAAGTCAAAGTGAGTATTAGTCGGGGACGCAACAACCACTGCTTCAATTTGATCATCCTGAAAAATTTCTTCGGGGTTATTGGTAAAGCTGGGAACGTCTAGTTCCGCTGCAATCTTTTCTGCCGCCTCAAGATTTACATCACACAAAGCAACCAGTTCAGCATTACGGCTTTTCGCAACATTTACCGCATGCCAATACCCTAATCTACCTAAACCAAATACTGCTGTACGTACTTTTTTTGACATGTTCTTTGCTCCTCTCAATCCATTTATCTTCTAATGACCAATGGTGATGACCCAACCTCCAGCCTTTTGGTAAAGCGCTTACCTTCAGTTGAATTGTATCTTATCAATTTAGATTGTTCAATCTTTTTTTTGAGACTACCTCCAAGCGATTAGCTGAGCCGCTGCCTTCTTTTAAGCCTTTTATGAGTGGATTTCTCAAAAAAGGCGCGCAGCGTGCGGAGCAATTGCCGCTCTTTTTGGGGTCACTTCACTTTTTGAGACATCACCTTTTTTAATGTAGAAGTTAGATCACACTTAGGAGATGGTCACTCGCTCCATCTTCTGATTCCCAACTCTCTCTCAACAACAAAAAAACCACCAAGCTTCAGCATAGCAATCTACACTCCAGCTCAGTAGGCCTTCAGTTCTCACAGATCATCAAAAATAATAACCTGCTTGTTAATTGTATTAATGTTTAAGGGAGGAGGGACAAGGAACCTGTCCCCAAAAATCAAGTTGTTTTGTTTTCTTTTCGTCTGTTTCTATACAGAAACTCACAAACTACAGCAAATAGCAAAAGCATCTCAATGAAGTAATATATTTTTTGGACAGTATAAGAGAAATCTAAACTACTTACTATTACCATTCCAAAAACTAATAATATAACAAAAAAAACTGATAATCTGTTACTCATGTTCTGTACCTCCTCAATATAAAATTGTTCTAGTTATGTTTTATTTTATTATTTCTAGAAAGGGAACAACACTGTTGCCATCTTTTCCCACTATATCACAAATCACAATTATATAAAAACTATTAAATTTACTAAAAACTTGTAATTTAGGGTTTTTATTTCCAGATTATTAGGTTATTATTAAAAAGTTCAAAATAACTTACATAATATGGAGAGGTGTTTCTATGAAAACGAAATTTATTTCTATGATTTTGGTAGTAGCTTTAATTTTTTCAGGATTTAGTACAACGGCTTTTACAAAAGATGGTAACAAAACAGGCGAGCAATTAAACCAGCAATTAGAAACAGTTATTACTAACATAGAAAAGAATGTCAACGTTAAAAGTGATGGTATAAGTTTAAATGAAATAAATATTCGTAAAAGCATTAAAAAAGAGGATATTGAAGCGATTAATCAGTTAGCAAAAGAACAAGGTTTAGACGTAGTTTATACTAAAAAGTCATTTATTGATGAGATTACAAAAGGAATTAAGGAAACAAATAAACAAATACAAAATGGTGAATTAAAAGCTTTAAGTGATGGTACTTTAATTGAAAATAATGACGAAAATTTTTACCTTCAAGGTGGATCAACCTATACTACAGGTTACTGGTGGGGAAAAAGACATTATAGAAGCACTGCGGCAGCTGCTAAATGGTCATACGGTGGTAAACAATTAGCACTTGGGCATGTAGTTGCAGGAGGTGCTGTAGCGTTCTTTTCAATGGGCACAGGGTTTGTTATAGGTGCTGTTGCATCTTCATACTATTTTGCCTTCACGAATAGTATTGATTATTATAATGGACTTTCTAATAGAGGTATAATTGCAGATGTTACTTGGGCTTTAGTATATAGTATGAGAACACAGTGATTTTTGATATGAAAGGTTAATAATTGTAGATGAAAAAAAAATGGTTACGCATTTCAACAATAATTTTTTTACTAATTGCGACTATCATACTAATAAACTACTTATTTTCCTATGGTTCTGTTCAAGAAACATGGGAAAATGAGTTTATTGGTTATGAACAAATTCATAGTGTTGTAAATGGTGAAAATCAAAAAATAGCAATAATAGACAGTGGTATTTCGGAATATCAAATTGGTAATCTTGACAAGAATATTAATTTGATTGATGGTGAAGAACCATACGACGTTAATGGTCACGGAACAATGATGTTTAGTTTAATAAAGGGTAGTAAGAGTGCTGTTGGTATTTGTCCAATGTGTGAAATTTTATCAATTAAAGTAATGAATACTGACGAATCAATTAAACCTAACGTTATTTCTGAAGCTATTGAACAAGCTATTGATCAAAACGTGAGTGTTATTAGTCTTAGTCTAGGCTCTTATTTTGAAAATGATGTAGTAAAATATAGTTTGGATCGAGCTATTAAAGAGAATATTGTTATCATAGCTTCGTCAGGTGATTACGGGACTACTGAAATGTTATTTCCTGCAAATATGGATAAGGTCATTTCAGTAGGTGCCATAAACAACCAAGGGGAGATATGGACAGAAACTAATGCTAAGGATCAAGTCGATATTAATGCTCCTGGTGTTGATGTGACTGTTTCCGGGGTTGGAAATGAAGAGTTTTTATCAACTGGTACTTCTCAATCTTCCGCTATTATAGCTGGCTATGTTGCTTTAATGAAAGAAAAAGACCCAACTATTAGTATTGAAGAAATTAAAGAAATTTTAAATGACATTAATGATAATAAAACTGATTATCGTGATTTCTTTTTAGGCTGAGTGGATCGAGGCTGTCTCATAAGCCAAAAAAGAGGTGGCAATGGCTCGGTTCGCTACTCGCCTTGAGAGAAGAAACCAACTCCGCTCATTGCTTCGGGGTTGTCCCAAAAGGTTAAAAAACAGACCTTTTGGGACAACCCCTTTTACTGTAGACGTTGGATCACACTATTGGAGACTCCGGTTATTCTCGACAATTGTCGGATGTACCCCTTCTAGCTTTTTAAGTTTCCGCAGTATATCATTCCGATTTTCTTTATCCAATTGCTGCAAAGCGCTACCGCTTGGAATTCCTAGTTTATTCAGATATTGCTTGATTTCGCTATCAGAAATTCTTACTATGACCTTATCATCTTCTAAACATAGTTCATCAGAAACGTGTTGCATGTGCATCTTGAACCGTTTCAGTGCCTGAAGGTTCCTCGTCCCATTTCACTTAACGAATTAGATGAACCTTCGTGGTGGCAGGGATCCAGAGTCAAAGTATATTCACTATTAATAGCAAATGTAGATCTTTTAAAAAACCATTGTTAAATAGGAATTGACTCACCAACTAAACTTGCAGATAAATCCATAGGTAGTAACTGGCTGGCACTGATTCTCCAAGCTTTTTTCTCTTCATTATCATTTCGCTCTGCTCTGGGACAAGGAACCTGTCCCCACTGTCCTTAGCGCTCAAAACTGAACTACATTAAATATAAGAACTCCTATTAAAAAGCAAATACACACTGCCGCACCTACAATTGTTTTCATCCCATCACTCATTGTTTTCCCCTCCAAGTAGCTTGTACCAACATTATGACCAGCTACTTGATTTGATATACTTGGAAACTTATGAGTTTGAGAGAATTTCAATAATCTAGTATTTGCAACAAAACAACCACCTCAGCAAACGATCAACCGAGAGTCGTTCACAATAATTCTTTCATCTAAGGTCAGGTGGGACAAGGAACCTGTCCCCGATCTAGTTCAATCTAACTGCGCCATATTATTCGTTTTTTACAAATAACCCAAATTTTACAAGATAGTCTCGTTTTGTACAAAGACAACGTTTACACAGTTGTCCTACGATGAAGTGGTCTTAGACTAGTAGACAAATTTATGAAATAAGGGAGAGGATTGACGAGATGCTTAATTTGAAACGTAAGCAGATCATCTTTATGTGTTTGTGTTTTGCTTTGGTTTTTAATGGATTTGCTATGACTGGCTTAGCTGCTCCTAAAAGCAAAGCAGCAGATGTACCGACGAGTGTGGTGAACTGGAATGAAGAACTTCAGAATGTTGATGGGTTTGGTGGTTCGTTCGCATTCCATAAAGCTGGCTCGGTTATGAGATTAGAGGAGCCTGTTCGTTCGCAATTGCTTGATATGATTTTTAATCAAGAGAATGGAATTGGGATGAGTATTGTTCGTAATACGGTTGGTGATGGTGGAACATGGGGAAATACGTTCTATGATGGACCTGCTGAAACAATCATGCCAGAACCAGGTGTCTTTGTTTGGGACGATCCTGAGTGGGAAACAAAAAAACATGGGTTCGATAAATACCAAATTTGGCTTATGAATGAAGCAAAAGAGCGTGGTGTAACGACATTCATGAGCAGCGTCTGGAGTCCTCCAGCATGGATGAAAGAAAATGAAAGCGTTATTAGTAGTGGTTCGGGTGGGCCAGCTAATAAACTTAGAAAAGATATGTACCAAGAGTTTGCCGATTATTTAGCTGAATATGTGCTTGGCTACAAAGAACACTTTGATATTGATATTAACTATATCTCACCTACGAATGAACCGGATCATACAGGAGGTTATTCTAGTAGTCTTTGGACACCAGGAGAGTTAAACACCTTTGTTCGTGACTATCTAGGACCAACTTTTGAAGAAAGAAATGTACCGGCGCAAATTGTTTTAGGTGAAGGGATGGGCTTCACTGAATATTTTGCACTTGACGCTTTGAAAGACCCAATAACGGTCGATTATGTTGATGTTGTTGCAGCTCATGCCTATTTAGATCTTCAAGCTGATGGGACAATGCCTAAAGCGGATGCCTTTGAAAAATCAAATCAATTAGGTAAAACCATTTGGCAAACAGAGTATATGAACCAAGGAACGAGTAGACAAACGTATCAGCATAATACGATTACAGATGGAATGCGTTATGCAAATTTAATCGGGAATATGTTCGATGTAACAGGAGTGAGCGCGTATTTCTGGTGGTGGCCAGTAGCTAACAACGGTGCTGATGGTTCCGATTTAATTCGCCTCGTCAATGACGGCTCGAATCAAGGGGTTGCTGCTACGGAAAATGGCTTGTTCCGTGTGTTTAAACGCTACTATTCCTTTGGAAACTATAGCCGCTTCATCCAACCGGGCTATGTCATGATTGGAGCAGATAAGCATCCAACTGACGATGTCATGGTGACAGCTTATAAGGAGCCTGATACAGATAACTTTACCGTTGTAACTGTGAATAACAGTGAAGAGGATCAAACGATCACGTTTGATTTGAAAGACTTCCCTACAGGGACGAAAGCAGTCGTTCCCTATCGTACATCAGGTAGTGAAAACTTGAAAAAGCTTGATGATATTCAAGTGACTGACGGTACTTTCACAATGGAACTACGAGGGACAAGTGTTACAAGTTTCATTCCGAAGCAATTTGAATTGCCTGCATTGCCTGACATGAAAGATGTTTTTTCTACGTACTTAGCTGAGGAAAATGATGGACAGACACCTGGTTTGCAAGTAAAAGAAAGCTCAGATGGCACAACAATGCTTACAAACATTCGCAACAACTCGTATGTGAAATACGATAATGTAAATTTCGCAGATGGGACTGCAAATGGACAAGCAGACTACCGCGGGATACTAAGTATGAACGCTCGTGTATCTTCCATGGAAGGTGGCACCATTGAAGTTAGGTTAGGCAACCCTGACACAGGAAAAGTGGTCGGAACGATGGACGTTCCAAAAGGAAATGCCCCGGATACATGGTTTAAAGTTTCAACGATGCTCGATACAAATCAAGAAGACGGAGCATACGGGTTCCATGATGTTTATCTTGTTTTCAAAAATGATAACAGCAAAAACATTCGTATGTTTAATGTTGATTATTTTGAGTTTAGCGATGGGGACATGTAGGATAGGTTTCCTGTCCCTTTTTAAATGAAATAAGTTCCTGCCCCCTCACCACTTTAAAACATCACCGTACTGGGGGACAGGAACATCATCCTAAAACTATCTCCCTAACCAACCACCATCAACAGCTAATAAGTGACCATGTACGAATCTAGAAGCATCTGAAGCTAAATAAACTATTGTTCCTTTAAAGTCTTCAGGCGTTCCCCACCGCCCTGCTGGAATTCTCTCCATAATCTGTCTGCTTCGAGTTTCGTCGTTGATTAAAGCTTCATTCATATCCGTAGCAATATAGCCTGGAACAATGGCGTTGACATTAACATTGTGCTGCGCCCACTCATTGGAAAGAGCTTTTGTAAGCTGCGCTATGCCTCCTTTTGCTGAAGCGTAGGCTGGAATCGTGATTCCACCTTGAAAAGAGTTAAGAGAGGCAACATTAATAATCTTTCCATACCGTTCTGACACCATATGTTTGCCTGCCTGTTGAGATAAAAGCCACACTGCTTTGAGGTTCACATTCAAAACGTCATCCCAGTCTTCTTCTGAGAACTCTACTGCTGGTGAACGGCGCTGAATTCCACCACAGTTTACTAAAATATTCAGTTTGCCAAACTGTTCAAGCACGCTTGGGATTGCGTCTTTTACTTGTTCCGTATTTGCTAGATCACACTCAATCACTTCACACCTTCTACCTAACGCCTCTATTTGTTTGGCTACATGCAATTGAGATGGATTCCTCTGCAACAAAGCAATGTCAGCTCCTCCCTCTGCCAATCCTAAGGCCATTGCCTCGCCAATTCCTCTCGTTGCTCCCGTTATCGCTGCAACCTTTCCTTCTAACGAAAATAGTTTTTCCATTATGTATTCACCTCTTGTTTAAAAAGTTCAATCCTTATTTGACATCGTTTTTGGGACATAGTGGGACATAGGGACAGGTTCCTCGTCCTATTTTACTTAACGAATTAGATGAAACTTCGTGGTGGCAGGTAACCAGAGCAAAATATATTCACTTTTAATAGCAAATGTAGATCTAAAAAAGCCCATTATTAAAATAGGAATAGACTTACCAACTAAACTTACACATAAACCCATAGGTAGTATCTGGCTGGCACTGATTCTCCAAGCTTTTTTCTCTTCATTATCATTTCACTCTGCTTTAGGACAAGGAACCTGTCCCCACTGCCCCTTTTACTCAACCAAATCCTCCCTAATCGGCGTAAATACATCCAAAATCACACAATCCTCAATCACCTTCACCCGATGCACGACATTCGAAGGTATATATTGAACATCGCCTACTTGTAAAATTCGTTTCACTCCACCAACTTCAAATTCACAAGATCCTTTCTTAATATAGCTCACTTGTTCATGAACATGTTGATCGACGTCTCCGTGAAACCCTTCTGCTAATTCTACTTCTACGACCATGATCGAGCCTTGGTCTGTTAAGACTCTTCTGTTTACCATGATGATTCACGTTCCTTTCTTTTCACGAAAATTTATTCCCTACCTGCTAAAACAAACCCGGACTCAATAACTTCGGAATGTAAAATGCAACATCTGGGAAGAAGGCGACAAACAATAATACTGCGATAATTACGGCAATAAACGGAAGAACCGCTTTGAACGATTTCTCAATCGATAGATCTCCAATTTTGGCTGCTAGCAATAAGCACAGACCATAAGGTGGGGTAATCAGACCAATCGCTAATGTCATAATTGTGATTAACCCTAGTAACACAGGGCTTACTTCATACATAAGCGCAACTGGTAAGACAACCGGGATGAACAAGATCATTGCAGGAATGGCATCCATAAATGTTCCAACAAATAAGAAGAAAGCGATAATAATTAAGATGAATACCCATCTGCTGTCGATGTTGTTTGTGAAAAATTCTTGTGCCCATGTAGCTAGCTGATAATAGCTTAATAGTTCACCTAACGCACTGGCTGCCGCTAAGGCAAATAACGACAATGAACTTAGCGTCAACGTATCGACTAGTATTTTCGGGATATCTTTTAGCTTCAACGTCTTGTAGTAGAACATACTGACTAAGAGCGTGTACAGAGAAGCGAATGCTGCTGCTTCCGTTGCGGTAAAGATCCCTGAAATGATTCCACCAATTAGTATGATCGGTGTAAACAACGCAGGTAATGTATCCAGAAACAACTTCGAAAATTTCTTTAATGATGTTCGTTCATATTTCGGATAGCCACGTTTAATCGAATACACGTAAATTAAGATCATCATTCCAAGCCCGACTAAAATCCCTGGAATAATTCCTGCTAAAAATAACGCTCCGACTGAGGCATTTGTTAACCCAGCAAAAATAATCATTGGTATACTAGGTGGAATAATAACCCCAATCGTGGAAGAAGCAGCTGTAACACTCACCGCTGTTTCGGTATCATATCCTTGCTTTTTCATGTTCGGAATTAAGATCTTCCCAACTCCCGCTGTATCGGCTTGCGATGCACCCGATACCCCTGCAAAAATCATCGATACGAGGATATTTGCATGAGCCAATCCACCGCGGATGTGACCAACAATCGAGAGCGAAAAGTTAATTAACTTTTGCGAGATTTGACCTGAGTTCATGAGATTGGCAGCGAGAATGAACAATGGAACCGCTAACAACACAAATGAATCAAGACCATTTAACATTTTGACCGGAACCGTTACTTCTGGAATATACGGTACGTTGATAATTCCGAGCAAGGCGACAATTCCAATAACAAAGGCAATCGGAACCCCGATAAACATTAAGATCAGAAATAGTGCAATTAAAATGATTCCCATTATTCATTCCCCTCCCCTGCTGCAATCTTTTTCACGCTCGTCACAATATGTGCGAATAAGTAAATGACCATCGTAATCGACATAACCGGAAGTGATAGCCAGACATAACCCATTTTTATCATTGGGAGTGACACCCAGTTGTAGTTCCAGAAACTTGTTAACGCAGTTAAGCTATAGATAAACAACCCTGAACAGAACACCAACAAAATTGAATCAGTTACAATGCTTAGGGACTGTTTTGCTTTCCCTTTTAATTTTTTTGATAAATAATCGAAGTTAAAATGGTCTTTGCGATTGACCATAACTGCTGCCCCCATAAAGACAGCCCATATAAACGAATAGTTGGCTACCTCTTCTGTCCAAATGACAGAGATCCCAAGGTATCTCGTCACAACTTGAACCAAAACAGCGATAAAAAAGATACTTAAAAAGATGATTCCTAATGATAATTGAATTTTTTCAAGTTGTTTAATAAACATGCTTTCACCTTCTTATGTTAGAAAGTAAAGGGGAAGAACACTATCGTGTCCGTGCCCCTCCCCTCATTGATTTTTCAACCCTTACTTTAGTTCATTAATTTTCTGTAACAAGTCTTCAATTCCCATATTCTGTGCAGCTTTTTCATTTAATGGAGTAGCAATGTCGATAAATGGTGTGCGGTCAATTTCATTAATTTGTGCCCCATCTTCAATAGCTTGTTGCTTGTATTCTTCTTCTTGCTCATATAAAGATTGGCGTTCTGCTTCGACAGAGGCTTCAGCAGCTGCTAGAAGAACTTCTTTTTGCTCATCTGATAATGAATCAAACTTCTTGCCGTTTACGAGTAAAAGTCTTGTTGTATAGTCGTGAGCTGTTTCTGTTGTATATATCCCGTTCTTTGTTTTGTGATGATTTTGTTGGATGTAGTACGGATACGCATTTTCTGCTGAGTCAACGACATTTTGTTGCAAGGCTTGATACAACTCACCCCATGCAACGGATGTTGGAATTGCACCTGCTTGTTTCCAATAATCCGCTACGACACCAGATGTTTGCGTGCGAATCGTCATTCCTTTTAAATCGTCAATCGACTCTAGAGGCTTCTTGCCATAGTAATGACGTACACCCGCTGTCCAGTAGCCTAGAACTTTAAAGTCATTATTTGATTTTTCGTTAATAATTGTTGCTAATTCATCCCCTACTTCGCCATCAACAACCGTTTCCCAGTGCTCATAGCTTTCAAATAAATATGGAAGCGCAAACAAATCAACTTCTTTAATACCTGTTGCAGACATGAACCCTGGAGAAACAAGGACAACATCTGCTGCACCTAACTTCAATTTCTCGACTAGCTCTGATTCTTCCGTTCCTAATGTTCCCGCATGAACTTCGACTTCAATCGCACCGTCTGAATTGCTTTCTGCAACTTCTTCAAACTTCAGAAGACCATCATGATAAGGGTTATCTGGTGATGTTTGGTTGTGGGCTGCGATAATTTTCAGGCTATCTGCACTCCCGCCTTGACCAGTCCCCGTTTCTTGACCGCCACCGCAGCCTACTAAAATCGTTGATACTGTTAATACAGATAATAGAAACTTTTTCATGGTGTTTTTCCCCCTAATTTTCAACTGTTATTTTTTTACTATTCTAGATTTGCATGTTTCTTTGTCATTTCTTCATAACTTGTTTGTTCTTTTGACGCTTGCAGTGTCCCGATAATAATCGCATCTAAGACTAGATGAACGGCTTGATCAAACTGATTGCCAAGTGGTTGAATCGTACTTGGCTCTTCAGGACGACGGTACTTCGTTGCAGCCGGAATCACTAATGTTCCGTCGCTAACGTCCGCGATTTTCGACTGTTTATTTGTCGTAACGAGTAGCACCTGAGCACCTGCTTCTTTTGCTTTTGAGGCAAATTGATAAATAGCACCGGTTGACCCTGATCCAGAGATCGCAACCAACAAGTCCCCCTCTTCAATGCTTGGCGTAATCGTCTCCCCAAGAACATACACATGGTAGCCTCCGTGCATGAGACGCATTGCAAACGCCTTGCCCATTAGACCAGAGCGCCCTTCTCCTGTTACAAAAATTCTCTTAGCTGCGTTTAGCTTTTGACTAAAATGTAGCGCTTCCTCTTCATTGACGCTCGTTAACACGGTAGTCATTTCACTCGCAACTGTATCGATAATTGACTTCATTTTGATTTCATCATTCCTTTCATCTTCTCTGCCACGTCTTTGCTATTTTGTGCTTTCGTAATTGCGCTGCCAACAATGACTGTATCGGGCGCTTTTTCGATCATCTCTGGCAAGGAATCCAAATTGATTCCACCAGCGACAGTGACTTCAAAATTTGAGTGGCCTTCAAGCAAGGAGAACATATCGGCATGCATATCGCCTTCTGTCTGCATATCCTTGCCGTAGTGCAAGCTTACTAAATCAACACCTAAGCGCTCTAACTCCGCAATGCGCGCCCGTGCCGTCACGCCAAGTAAATCAATCATAATGCGTTTGCCGTGTAACCTGGCAACTTCTAGCGTATCGGTAATCGTTTTATCAGCGGAAAACGCCATAACCGTCGTTATATCTGCACCTGCTTCAAACGCTTGCGCCGCTTCAAATTTCCCAGCATCACAGGTTTTCATATCCGCTACGAGCACTTTTTCCGGATAAGTCTTTTTAATATCGCGTACGATCTGCATGCCGTACTCTTTAATAACACCGGTTCCAACTTCAATCCAGTCGATATAATCCTCGGTTTCCTTTAATAATCTAAAACACTCTTCTCGACTTAAGCGATCAAGCGCTAGCTGTATATTCATCTGCTCCACTCCTACCTTTCCACGAATTCCTTCTCACCCAATTGCACTAGGATGTCATCTAAGTAAGGCAATCCTTCATTATCACCCGATACACTGACGACCATTGACCCGATCGTATTAGCAAAGTGTAATGTTTTCTCTAATGACCATTGCTGCAATACCCCGTAAATAAACCCGGCATCATAGCCATCTCCAGCTCCAACGGTATCAACAACCTTCTTCGGCGGAACTGGAGGGGATTCAATGTACTTACCTTGATGATAGCCAATTGACCCTTTCTCGCCTTGTTTAATCGCCACATAGGAAATGCCTATTTTCTTACTTTCTTCGATTACTTTTTGCGGATCATCTGTGCCGAATAAGAGCTCAGCTTCATCCAACCCTGTTAAGAGCACATCGACATATGGCAGAAATTCAGTAAGTGCTGCTTTTGCTTCCGCACGACTCCAGAGCTTCAAACGAATATTCGGATCAAACGAAACAAGCATGTTCTGTTGTTTTGCTAAGGCAATCGCCTTTTTGATAACGCCTACATTTTTCTCTTTATCAACCGCTGGAAACACTCCGGTAATATGAAGAAGCTTGCCTCCTGTAAATAACGACTCGTTAATCTCTTCCTCTGTTAACGTTGTGGTCGGTGAATTCGATCGGTAATAGAACGTTCGCCCACTGCCATCCTCCAAAATTTCTTTAAAGTGGACGGATGTTGGATAGCCTTCCACTAGCTTCACATCCGAAACATCAATGCCTTCGCCGCGAACAAAGTTATGAATGTATCGTCCGAATTCATCATTCCCTAAACGACTAACCCATTTTGTCTTTAGTCCCAATCTTGAACAACCAATTGCCACGTTTAACTCGGCCCCTCCTACTTTACGTTCAAAGTTTGACACAAATCGTAGTGGCCCTTTTGAATGCGGATTTAACGAGACCATCGCATCCCCGATTGTAATAACATCCATCTTCATTTCTCCTTTCCTTTAACAAGATTCTCGTTTGACCAACATTGGTTCAAATCGATATATGTGCTGCTGCTCACTTTTCGCTTTCGTTTGTATTTGTTGTAGCACTAATGCCGCCGCCTGTTTCCCCATTTCAAACACAGGTTGTGAAATGACCGTCAATCCTGGGTTGTAAAGGCTCGCAAATGATACTTCATCAATCCCAATTACAGCTAAATCGTTTGGAATCGAAAGTGCATTCGCTTTCACATATTTCAATATTTCCATCAAAGAAAGATCATTCCCAGCGAGTATCGCTTGTGGCGGCTCCTTTAACGCAAGCATGTCATGAAGGGCTTGCTGGAGATGCTCCACTTCTATACTTTTCATATAGTCGTCAACAATTGGTAGATGATGTTCGGCTAGTGATTTTTTGAAACCATTGATTCGCTCTACTCTTGATGCGATACTTCGACTGATGGAAGTCGTCATAATGCCAATTCGCTCATAGCCCTTTTCCACAAAATGTGCTACCGCAAGATCGGATGCTTTTTCATTGTCTAACATGATAGAAGGAATCTTGATATCACTTACCGTTCTATCGACAAATACGAGTGGGTAGTTATCATCAAGCATTTTCTGATACAAGTCCTTATTGCTGCCAGTTGGAAAAATAATAATCCCATCCACTTGCTTAGCAAGCAGCATTTCAATGTATTTCTTTTCTTTTTCCGGATTATCATCCGCATTGCAGACAATAATATGAAAATCGGACTCATGGCAGTAATCCTCAATCGCTCGAATCACTTGTGTCGAAAACGTATGCAAAATATTGGCGACAATGACGCCTATCGTTGAGGTCGATTTTTGCTTTAAGCTTCGAGCCACAATATTCGGCTGATACCCTAATTCTTTAATGGCGAGCTCAACTCGCTCTTTTGTTTTTTGTCCCATATAATCAAATCGTTTGTTTAAATATTGAGAAACGGTACTCTTAGATACGTTGGCATGTTTCGCCACATCAGTTATCGTCACTTTTGTCATGGTTAAAAACTCCAAGTTTCGTATTCTAAACCGATTTACTAAATCGTTTTACTAAACCGGTTTAGAGAAAGTATAAATCATATGTAAGCGTTTTACAATGTTTTTTAAAAAAAAATTTGAACACTGCTCCTCTTACTGGTAAATAGGAACTCGAATAATTAAATAAATTCTAGAAAACCTAAAAAACAAATACGCAATTTCGATCATAAACGAGGAAGAAACGTGCTTAAGACTTATCAGCGAGAGGAAATCCTCACAAACAAAAAGCCCGGGTATACAAATGATCCCAAATGACCAAGAACATATTCAAAATGAAGACTACTTTCCAATCGTGAAGCAAATATTAGAAATAGAAGGCAATGCTGTTTTAAACCAAGCTCACTATATTAACGAGTCGATAAACGAAGCTATCAACTTAATTTTAAATTGTAAGGGCAAGGTCGTGATAACCGGGATCGGGAAGTCAGGAATTTTCGCTCGAAAAATATGTGCAACGTTAGCGAGTACAGGAACATCCTCCATCTTTCTCCATCCGGCAGAAGGGTTGCATGGTGATCTTGGGATGGTGGAAGAAGATGATATTGTGCCGATGCCTTCTTTTAAGTTTTTTATTAGTGGGTTTCTCATAAAAGGTACGCAGCGTGCGGAGCACTTGCCACTCTTTTTATGACTTTTGAGACAGCCTCTAAGAGTTGGAATCGAGTGGTGATTTTTGATCTGTATCGGGTAGCGATATTACATTTAATCCTACTAATCTTTCAACTTGTTGATACATAAGGTCTTGCTCTGAAACTTCTAGGGACTTGTCCGTATCACGTAACGCTATGAGCGCTTCGATGCCACCTCCCCTACCAATTAGGTTGTTGATAGGGTTTCATATTGCATATCGGACCTCCGATATTATTTGATTTGAAGTCATATCGCCTGGCGATATGACACATAAAAAAGAACCGTGCAGTCCCTGTCTTAGTAGAGTGTCAGCTGTATCGGATATCGCAAAAAACTCTGCTTCACTGGATCCTTCTTCGCTTTCTTTCCATTGGTACATTAGCTCTTGATCTGTATCGTCTAGTAAGCTTCCTGTATCGTGTGGCGATATCGTTTTCACCGTTGTGCCTGGACATCACTTCCATCGATCGTTTCTTCTTTACTTTGCTATCATCAGTTATTATTTCACGGGAAATACATGATACGACAAATCCCCCAAAAACTCAGCAATTTTCAGCCATTAACAAAACAAAAAGACTGAGAACCTATAATCAGGTACTCAGTCTACTACGTATTTATATTTATTGAAAAAACACCATAAACGTAAGCGCGATTAGCGTAAGGATCCCTGGGTTTTTAAGTCTTGTATTTTTCATTTGGATAACCTCCTAATGTGATTGATCTCTTTTTGTTGTCTTAATCATATCAACCAAACAAGGAGCTGTATCGAATTATGTTAGGTAATATGACAGAAAAACATGTATTTAATATATACGTTTAAATATTTCTATTTATCCACACTCACAATATATTGCTGAAACCTTTGTTTCTCTAGCAGAAGTGCAACAATCTCTCAAATGACACTTCACTGTTTGTCACCCATCTATACGAATTTCCGACTAGAAAGCTAACAAATAAAGTAAATGAACTCTATCAACCTTCCCTTTATTTACCACTGTTTCTCCTATTTTTCCGTCTCACTTTACCACAACACCGTACTGGGGTATCGGTAGCAAAATTGCTTAAGTCCATTATAGGAAGGATGAATTACTTTATGAAAAACTATGAATTAACTATATTACGTTTTCTAGGTAATCCGCATCGTTTCTTGTAAAGATCCTTGTAAAAGCTCGATAAATGATGAATTATGTTAGACGAAGCTTTTTAAGAGAGGAGTCTTAAAAATTGGAACTGTTTCTACTAATCTTTTTCTGTTTATGTCTATTTTTCCCTTTGCTTCATTTGATTCATTGCTTGCCTTGGTTTCGTGAAGAGGACGAGCGTGTCAAACGAAATCCGAAGTCAGAAAAAGGAATCAGTATATTGGTCCCTTGCTATAACGAAGCGGGAATTATTGAAACATCCGTTCATAGTATGAGGTCCTTGGCTTATACAAATTTTGAAGTGATCTATATCAATGATGGGTCAACGGACGAGACGTTTTCACTTTTACACCATCATTTAAATCTGAAGCAATGTTGGAGGGCACCGCTTGGTGAATTGTCACACAAGGATGTGGAGAAAGTTTATCAATCCGCTCTTTATCCGAATATCTATGTGGTCAATAAAGTGAATGGGGGAAAAGCGGATGCGTTAAATGCAGGCATTGAATATGCGGTGAAAGAATTAGTCGTCACATTGGATGCTGATACGATCTTGACAGCTCCATCTTTAACAGTTGTAAATGAAAAATTTGCTGATCCGGATGTTATTGCTGCGGGCGGAATGATTCACGTGTTGCAGACAAAGACATCCAATCCGTTAAAGAAGTTGTCATTGGCCGGGACAAATATGCTTATCCGTGTACAAATGCTTGATTTTCTGAAGGCATTTTATGTGACGAAATTATCACTGGCACGTTTTCAGGCACTAGCCATCATATCAGGTGCATTTGGCATTTTCACAAAAAAAGCGCTGATTGATGTCGGAGGCTATCGGTCATCTGTTGGGGAAGACATTGATATTACCCTAAAGATCCAAAGGTACATAGCCAAACAAAAGAAAAAGAAAATCCTATTAATTACGGATGCAATCAGTTATACCGAGTTACCTGAAACGTGGAAGGATTTGTTCAAGCAGCGAATACGCTGGCAAAAGTCCTATGTGGATTGCCTTGTTCATTTCCGATACTTCTTCGTAAAAACAGTCGTAACGAAAGCTGTTTCATTTTTCTATATTATTGAATCCTTCTTTGTTGGGATTCTGGCAGCATATTTTACAGTAGGCTTTTTTATTACAAATGCTTTCTTGAACGTGGATTTTGTCTATGTCCAATTTATTATTGTTTATTTATCCTATATTTATTTATTTAATTTTATTTATAATTTATTGGCACTCAGACAGGTGAAGCGTCAAGGGTTTTCGTTTGAAAAAGGCGACTGGTTTCGTCTATTTCTTACAGTCCTTTATGATGTGTTTATCCATCGCTTTGTAACGATGTATATCGTAATGTTCGGAACTATTGCTTACTTCTTTAACAGAGATTGGCAGAAAGTATCACGGACCGGTAGAAAATATGAGATGGATCCAGTTTCTCAGATACCGGCGTATAAACGAGAAGTTTAGGTGAGATTATGATAAAAAAAATAAAGTGGAAAAAAATATTGCTCGTCACAGTTACCATGATAGGTGTCATGATTGTAGTTGCAGGAAGCTACGGGTGGAATCTGGTCACGTCAACATTTACGAATATCCAGGAAAATATCGACCGGAAGGAATCGGAAAAGCGCCTCGCATCGATTAACTTTGACGAAGGGGATCCATTTTCTCTGTTATTAATGGGAATTGATGAACCTGATGAAGATGAAGGTGACCCTTACCGCCGTTCCGATGCACTCGTTGTCGTAACGGTAAACCCTAGTACGAAGTCCACCCAAATGGTGAGTATTCCCCGTGATACATACACCGAAATTGTAGGATTAGGTGAAAAGGATAAAATTAACCATTCGTATGCATTCGGTGGAACGGAAATGACGATACGTACCGTCGAAAATTTCCTCGATATCCCGATTGATTACTTTGTACGGGTGAATATGGAAGGTTTCGAAGACATGGTCGATGCACTAGGCGGTATCGAAGTAGAGAATGATTTCGATTTCAAATATAGAGGTACCCACTTTGAGGAAGGAACGCTTCAATTGAATGGGGCAGATGCTTTGAGCTATGCGCGTATGCGGGCACAAGACCCGCGCGGAGACTTCGGTCGTCAAGAACGGCAGCGGGAAATTCTTCAAATACTGATCGATAAAGGTGCGAGCTTCTCCTCTGTTACAAGAATTGAAGAGATATTAACTGTGGTGGAGGAAAATATTCGAACGAATTTGGGCCTGGGAGATATCTGGTCAATTCAATCCAATTACAGAGATGCCCTTCATGCGATTGAAGAACATGTAGTCGCAGGTGAAGACGGAGAGATGGACGAAGTGTATTATTATTTACCAGATGAAGAGAAAGTACAGGAACTTTCCAAAGTGTTGAAGGAGCATTTGGAGATAAATAATGAGAGCACTGACAAGTAAGTTTCATTTGACATCTAGTAAGTTCATTTAAGATTAAAGCGATTATATAGACGACTTTGTTAGGCGTTTGATGCCCTAGCAAAGTCGTCTTTTACTATATATTCAAGTACTCTTTCAAGCTAGTAATCTTGCCCCATGTATCAGTATCAATGTTCTCTTTCTACAAATTTCATAGCAATTTTTCTCTTTTTCATTTCACTTTAACGCACAACCGCATTGAAGGATAAGAACCAGAATGAACCGCCCGATAAGTAACAAAAAAGTAACAATCTCAGAAACTTTATAAGAGCTATCGCGAAAGTTGTAAAAAACCACAAGAACAATGTAGAAGTCGTGGATTCTATATACTTCTTTCAATAATCGTATACACTGTAGTGGCAAGTGAAAAACTCACAAAATGATTTTTGGAGGTATGCTTTATGAAAAAGAAATTATTTTTAACGGCAGCTTCAGCTATCCTTACATTAGGTGTTCTTGCAGCTTGTGGAGATGAGGGCGAGGATCCAACGTTAAATGGAGGCACCGACACTGAAATGGAAATGGACACAGGTGAAATGGATTCAGAGGACAATTCAGTTGAGTTAGAGTTAGATTCAGACGTATCTGCTGAAGGCGGATTATAAGATACAACATTCGTCATGACTAGAATGATCATTCCATATACCCACTTCTCTATGGGGTGTTCCTATTACTCTATACAGAGGTGTTTATATAAATTTATAATCAGTGTCAATAGATTACATGCTCCTAATCAATTCAACGAAGGGAAGGATTGGTATGGACAATAATAGAAATGAACCGAATCAAGTAGATAACCACTACTCAGAAAACAATAGATATGAAAGACAACCTAGTAACAAACGCTTCAAAAGACCTTGGTACAATAAAGGTTTGGTTTGGTTATTTGTAGCTGCCATTGGGATCGGTGTGTTGTTCTTCGCTTTATCTGGATTAACCGATGAAGTAGCCAATGTCAATCAATCTCTCCAGGAACAAACGGTTGCCATCGAGGAACAAACTCAAGTGATGGATTCGATCAAAGAAGGAATGAATGACATCGTTGTTGCCATCAAGGATGCAGCCAATCGGATAACTGATTCAATCAGTTAAACATATCCATTGGTAGTTATCGACGCATTCTTTTTTTAACAACAAGGAGATTCCCTAAAACCGCAGGCGTCATACAACAATAAGAAACAGGAGTTCCGCACCAAAATGCGGCTCCTGTTTTTTTATCCATATATACTGGGGATCAGACATGGATTTCACATTTGTATACCTTTTTCTACTTATCTAACAGTGTTGGAACGGTAACAAACTCATAGCCCTGTGCGTGTAATTCGTCAATGATTTCAGGCAAAGCCTCAACCGTTTCAAATTCTCCCTCTACATGGTAGTTATGTTGAAGCACGATAACCCCAGGTTGAGCCTCTTCCTTCACTCTTGTTACAATTTCTTCTGCAGACACTCCACTCCAGTCCTTTGTATCGGCTGTCCACATGATCGAACGGTATCCTTGTTCAGTAAGCAGTTCTACCTGTCGCTCTTCAATTTCCCCAAATGGCGGTCGGAATAAGTCTGGTTTGACCCCTGTAATTTTCTCAATTTCTGCGGTAGTCGACTGTATCGTTTCGTTGAATTGTTGGTCCGTGAGCTCAGGTAAATGCGGGTGATCCCAAGTATGGTTGCCTATCGCATGTCCCTCACTGTAAATTTCTTTTAGTCGTTCTGGATACTCCTTGGCCATCTTTCCTATCACAAAAAAGGTAGCCTTCACGTCTTTCTCCTTTAAGATTTCTAAAATTTGCGGGGTATAGGTATCTTCTGGACCGTCGTCAAACGTAAGCGCGATTCTTTTCTTACTGGCATCCCCCATATAAATCATTTCATTTTTTATTGGAACATTGATTCTTTGTCCAGGATAAAGCCAATGAGGGTTTTTAACAGTTGAGGTGCCTCCTAATAACTCAGGGATAGAGACTCCAAGTTTCATAAATATCTTATAAAGCGGGTCTGCTTTACTAACTGTATATGTGTTAGGAATTTCTAAGTGTTGACCTGGTTCAAGTACAGTTGATAGCAATTTGTTCAAGTTCACAATCTTATCTTCTGATGTTCCATACTTTGTGGAAATTTTCGAAAGGGTATCCCCGGATTGAACGATGTAAGTCTCAGCCTTTACAGATTTAACAAACATAGGTAGAAAAACTAAGATCATTGCCATGAAAATGGTAGCTATTTTAAGCATGATTCACCTTATCCTGTATAAGTTTTTGAAAATAGTTGATACACATGAAATAAAGTTCAAATAGATAAAGGGAACGCCAATCTTCTTATTACTTTATTAAGACTTAACAAATGGTTTTAAGAATTGAGCAATTTCCTCGACTACTTGTTTTGAACTAAGATCAGGATTTTCCGTTCCTTTTTTATATGTATCTTTTAATATTTTCACTAGATATTGTCGTGTTAGTACTTCTACTTCTTTCACCGAATCCACTATTTCTCACCACCCGACAAAATCGTACCATTTCTTCTTTTCCCCTTTCAATAAGATAACTTAATTCTCGTAATTTTTACATTCTTATACATCATAGAAAGCAGAAAGCACGGGGACGGTTCTCGTGCTTCCCTTAGAAAGCATGTGTTCGCACAGGCTTTATTTATTTGGTTGATTTTGTATGGTGCTGTATGGGTAGAGATGGCTCCTTACTCTAATGATCCCTTTATGAAAACGAAGAAATAATCACATTGTTAAACAAAATAAATAACAATTCTAGAAAATAACGAGCAAAGCAGCAAGAAACATTTGTATAGTAATACATTAATAGCCCTTGAAACACAAATAATATAAAACATAAAAGGAGGGCTGAATAATGAAAAAAATACTGTTCTTATGTCTTTTTGTTACTTCTATAATCATTTTATCTGGATATGATAAAGACGACATAATTTTAACTGATATTGAAACAACAATAATAAAGGCTGAAAATACATTACGTTACGATATAAAGCTTAAAAATGTAGGGGATACAGAAATAAGGAGTGTGTTTGATTATCCTGGACATCATCCTATGGGGTTCGAAATTGTTATACGCCCAAATAAGGAATTAGAATCATTGATGAAAATGGAAGAACAATCGAAATATAAAAAAATGGTATTTCGTGGAGGAGGGAGTTCAGGTCTTTTCGAAGTCGGTAAGGAAGCAACCTTTCATATTGAATATGAGATCAAGAACACTTCCGATTTAAATAAAGTATCGGAAAATGCTTTTGATGGAACTTTAAGGGAGTATAAATTATTTTGTGTAAATGGGAATTGCTCTTAATAAAGTAAAAAGGCTTTACGTGGAGAGGCGGGCATGATAGGCTCGTCAGCCAGGGCGATACATTTTCATAAAGTATCGTCTTATCGCCAGTGATCCATGCCCGCAGAGGCTCCATGTCAAGCCGGCACCAACCAACCGCTTAGGCAGATAGTTCGGGCTTTAGGCGGTCTTCAAAATGAATGGCTAGTTGTGATATACATTCTTTCCAACCTCTCACTGGCATAGTCCATTTTTTTGAAGCCTCTATGGTTGCTAAGTAAATAATCTTTCTCAAAGCCTCATCCGTTGGATAGGCTGTTTTTGTTTTCGTTACTTTTCTAAGCTGTCTATGATAACCTTCAATTATATTGGTCGTATAAATCATTCTTCTAATGTCAGGAGGATAACTGAAGTAGGCTGTTAGTTCGATCCAGTTTGTTTCCCATGAACGAACAATGATTGGATGCTTTTTACCCCATTTTTCCTTAAAGTCGTTAAAAGCTAACTCTGCTTCTTCAATCGTCAAAGCTTGATAGACTTTCTTTAAATCAGCCATCACTTGCTTCTGTTCTTTGTATGATACATATTTCATAGAGTTGCGGATTTGATGGATCACACACAGTTGAATTTCCGTTTGTGGAAAAATAGATTGGATGGCTTCAGAAAAGCCAGAAAGCCCGTCCTTACAAGCGATTAGGATATCTTCAACCCCTCTATTTTTAAGGTCTGTACAAACTCCTAGCCAGAAACTAGCACTTTCATTCTCACCAATCCAAATACCTAGGATTTCCTTCTGACCGGACATGGAAATGCCCAAAACACTATAGGCTGCCTTATTGATAATTCGATTATCTTTACGCACTTTAAAGTGGATCGCATCCAGCAAAACAATAGGATACACCCGGTCTAACGGACGGGATTGCCACTCGGAAATCAAAGGCATAATCTTATCGGTTACCTTACTGACCATCGTAGGAGAGACATCTATGCCATAGATATCATTCATATGAGATTCAATATCTCTAGTAGACATGCCTTTGGCGTAAAGCGCAATAATTTGGTCTTCGAGTCCATTGGCGGTGGTTTCGTACTTTTTAATAATTTGAGGCTCATACTCACCATTACGATCTCTAGGTACTTTAAGCTCTGAGTTGCCAAATTTCGTTTTAATTGTTTTTTGGCTGTAGCCATTACGACTATTACCAGTATTGTCACCCTCAGAGCTATGTTTTTTGTACCCTAGTTGAGTGTCGATTTCAGCTTCAAACACTTCTTGAATCGTGTCCTTAAATAAGTTTTTCATCATTTCATGAACGTCTTCAACCGATTTACATTCGCTTGCCAATTCTTTAATCGTTTTGTTTGCATAGTCTTGCATAAATGATCATCTCCTTATTGGAAAGTATAACCATTTACACAAAACTTCTTACGCTCTCAACTTTAATTTTATTAGACGGTTATAAGGTTGTAAAAGAATTTTCTTTAAAAAATTTCAAGCAGTAAATTGCTTTGTTATGATTGCAACCCCAAAGAACTAGCTTGGATAAATTCATTGCCAGGCTAGTTTTTTCATTTATTCAACTTGTCTCACCGCTTGTTAAATAAGAAAGATGTCATTTAGTTTGGCAGCTCGATCTTTTGTTAATAAACCTGTTAGTGTAGTAACTGACTTAATAATTTTGGTTTTATCTACGACTTTGAATCTTTAACCCTTCTTGTTGCTTACGCCAACCATACCGGGTTACACCACGAGGTTTGTAGACCGATATGGTCATTATCACGAGTAGCACAAATAGTCCACCAGCAGCGTGGACAACTAATGAGAGTCTTGCCTCGCGGAAATCGTCATTAGAAAATGTTGTATCTGCTGCTACATTAGCTATGTAGCTAATTGGTTCCAGTTGAAGTAATAATACGATTGTAGCAAGGATAGTTAACAGGAACTTCACCAAAACCCAATAATGGCGAAATAATCCCCACTGAGTCCCAAATGATTGGACCAGACCACTTAGTAGTGAAGCAAAGCTCAATGGTACTATAATGTACCAAACGATTAAGTCCATTGACAGATAGACTGCACGCACTATATGAGTATCCTGATTTGTAAGACCAACTATGGCAAGAGCTAGAAAGCAAGCAACAGCCCCAAGCCAACTTACTGAGGTAGTAATATGTACGATGAGCATGAATTTTCGAATGAAGGGTGTCATCGTCATGAAAGTTGTTCTCCTTGTACTACAAGTGCTATATAGCCAGCAAAATCATCAGATGATATGTGACGACCTGGACCGTGTTCACCACCACCAAAAATATGTATGATGACAAATACTAATAACAAGACGATAACTATGACTCCAAAGACCTTTACCCAGCGTGGCATGTTAGGGGGAGATTCACGATTATCCATAAGTATGTTCCTCCTTTTCCTATACTCGTAATAATTAATTTCTCATTTGAGATTTTTTTATTTGTCTTCATTATATTATCAACTTAAAGGAATTTCACCAATCTAGTCAACTAAACTGCTGCTCGTTACTTCAACAAGAAGAAGTGCATTCAACGCTTATTCAAGGAATGCCTCTTTTACTTGAAGAAGACATGTAAATCCACTCTATAAATGTAGTTAAAATTAAAGTATAATGTAACCGTGGTTACATTAATTGGAGGTGAAATATTGATTAGTTGGCTACACCTCACTTATAAAATGCCTAGAAAGCCTAGTTCTCCAAGGGTGAAAGTCTGGAGGAAGCTAAAAAGTTTAGGATCTTTTCATTTACATGAAGCTATATGGCTTTTACCTAAAAATGCTTATACATATGAACAATTTCAATGGTTAACTGTTGAGATTAAGGATTTAGGCGGAGAAGCAACTATGTGGGAATCACAACTTCACTTTGGATTATCTGATAAAGAAATAAGTCAGTTATTTATTGAACAAATCAATGAAAGTTATATTGAACTTCTAAAACAACTAGATGAAGAAAACATTGATTTGGTTTCTTTGTCAAAAAAATACCAACGGATAAAAAGAATCGATTATTTCAAGACCCCGTTGGGATTAAAAGTACGTGAAAAAATGATACAACGAAGGAGTGAGTTTAAATGAAGTGGGTTACATGGGAAAACATTGGAGTGGACCGTATGGCTTGTTGTTGGTTAATAAAAAAGTATATTGATCAAGAAGCTGAGTTTATTTTTATCCCTGAAGGCGAACAAGAAATTCCTGATGGGACAAGGGGATTTGATATTCCAGGAGCAGAGTTTTCTCACAGAAATGGACGATGTTCATTTTATTCTTTCATAGAAGATTACAACTTAGAAGATACCGTCCTAAAAAAAATGGCCCTCATTGTAGATGAAGCAGATACGGTACAAGAAGTTTTTTTAGAGCCTGTTGCACCTGGTCTTGATTTTATTTGTGATGGAATTAGCCTAAATAGCAAAGATGATTATGAGGCTCTAGAAAAAGGGTTTATTATTTATGAAGCTTTATACGCAATGGTAAAAAGAAATAATAATTGATCAGGGGGAGAGAAAAAAGTGGAGAAACCTAGTTTATGGAATATTTTTTGGACCTATATCCTTATTGGATTACAGGGGTGGGGTGGTCCTACTGCACAAATACAAGTCATACATGAACACGCGGTAGAAAAGAAAAAGTGGATCGATAATGAACGATTTCGAGATGCCTTTGCTGTATGTGGGATGTTACCAGGACCAGAGGCAGCTGAACTTTGTATGTATGTTGGATATAGACAACGTGGTTATCTGGGTGGATTTTTAGCTGGTCTGGGATTTATGTTACCGAACTTTATCTTGATTACCGTCTTGGCATGGGCTTACTTTCAATATGCTGCAACTTCTGACATAGCTCAAGGTTTATTATATGGGGTTAAGCCAGCAATGGTTGCCATTGTTTTATTTAGTCTTTATCGAATAGCAAACAAGTTTGGGGTATTACAAGACGGAAAGAAAATATTTATCACCCTCTTCATGTTAACTTTAACTTTTATTACTCAAATTGACTTAATTCTTTTACTATTGGTAATGGGATTAGTATATATGATACTAGTTCGTTCATTTAACAATAAAGCATTCAGCTTTAACAGTCTTCCATTTTTAGCATTCGCCTCAGTAGGGACCGCTTCGATACCAGCTAACCTTTCCCTATTATTTTTAAAAATTGGTGCACTTAGCTTCGGGGGTGCATATACGGTTCTAGCATTGTTACAATTTGAAGCTGTTGATAATTATGGATGGCTAACGACGGAGCAATATGTTGATGGTTTAGCTATTAATGAATTAACACCTGGTCCATTAATAATGGTTGCAGCATTCGTTGGCTTTGCAGCATATGGTTTTTGGGGAGCTACACTGGCAACCTTTTTTATCTTTTTACCTGCCTTTTTAGTGGTGTTGTTAGGTGCTCCTTATTTCGATAAAATTAGAGAGAATGAGAAGCTAAAATTATACCTAACAGGAGTTAGTGCAGCTGTTGTTGGTCTTATCGCTAGTTTCCTAATACGGCTATCTTTAGAAGTCTTTATTGATTGGGGAAGTGTTGTTATTGCTATCGTAATGCTTGGTCTATTGTTTAAATTCAAATGGCAAATCTGGCAAGTATTCCTTTTAGCATTAGCTTTAGGGACTTTACTTATCTTCTTATAAGTAATAAGAAATCTGTTCCGTAGTTAGAACTGTCCCCTTCCTTCTCCGGCGGAAGCAACGGGACGGTTCTCGTGCTTCCTAATGATAGGGAGAGTGCTGTTAATACCCCTCAGTGCAACTATTCTGTAAGGGTGGCAGTTGTCTATGTTTTTAAGTTTAAAACACTCCCGCTTTGACCGACCTCCTACTGTGTTCTCTGTAGGAAGCAAGAGAACCGTCCCCATGCTTCCTCAAGATGTAAAATTCCTTGAAGCCAGTAACCATTACTTTGTACTACTGGATATAAACATTGAGGCATCTTGATTCATGAAAATACGATTTCCATGATAGAAAGTCTTAATTTCAATTGAATTAAATCCAACTTCGTATAATCCTTTTTTCAGTTCTTCATGCGAAAAACCATTATGAACTTTCGGATGATTTATTTTATCGTTTTTGTCAAAATCAATAATAATTAGCTTGCCGCCATTATTTAAAATGTTGAACAATTCTTGTAATATATTTTTCGTATCCGAAATATGAAGAAGAACTAGTGACAGTAAAATAATGTCTGCCTTAAGTTCAGGAGTTTCTTGAGTAAAATCTGAATAAAGGACTTTTGAGTTGGTAATTCCTTTGTCCAAAATTTTAGCTTTCGCAACATCCAACATTTGTTTTGATGAATCTACCAACAAAATAGAATCTACTAAACTTGATAATTCTAAACTAATTAGACCAGTACCACTTCCATAGTCTATTAAAGATTTTGATTTACTATTACGTAATGCTGGCCTTACTTCCTTAACTATAACTTTAGCTAATTCAATTCTTTCTTCTGTATCATATCTTTTGGCCATTTGTTCAAAAACGTTATTTTCCATATTCCACTCCTTTCAATGATACTGAAGCGGAAGGGACAGGTTCCTCAGGAACCCGTCTCCTTAAACCCTTAACTCGCCACGGAAACCCCTTGCTGCATAGTAGGATTCTGCTCCATTGTGGTACACAAAGACAGTATCGTAGCGCCGGTCACAAAAGATAGCCCCGCCGAGTTCTCTAATATTAGCAGGTGTCCTCACCCAGCTCGATGTTTTCGTATCGAAGTTTCCGAGTTTCTGCAACTTTCGGTATTGTTCTTCCGTTAATATCTCAATCCCTATATCAGCAGCCATATCAATCGCGTTATTTTCTGGTTTATGCTTTTTCCTTGACTCGAGCGCTTTACGGTCGTAACAAACACTTCTGCGACCTTTAGGACTTTCCGCTGAACAGTCATAAAAAATGTATTCGTCGGTCTCTTTATCATGCCCAACCACATCCGGTTCGCCGCCCGTTAATTCCATTTCATTAAGCGACCACAGTTTTTCTGTATTAGCTTCCAGCTTTTCTTGGACTTTAGCCCATTCAAGATCTTGATGGCGGTTCATGTTTTTCTCAAAACGCGCTTTCAATGCTTTGAATAATTCTTCACGTTTTTCTAGTGGCAACTTCTTTTCCAATGAACCTGTCCCCCTCTTAATAAGCTGTTTCTTCATTATTCAAATTCAACTGCCATATAATACCGAATTTGTCGGTCACTTGCCCATAAAGCTTTGCCCAAAAGGTTTCTTGAAGTTCCATACCAACAGTTCCGCCTTCTTTCAGCCGGTTATAAACAGATTGAAGCTTGTCAGTGTCAAAGCTATGATAAGCAAGGCTTATGTTGTTTCCAACCGTAAATGGTGAGCCAGGAAACGTATCTGAAAACATCACAGTGCTTCCTTCAATATTCAAACGAGTATGCATAACCAAATTTTTGGCTTCTTCCGGGAGTGGATATTCCGGATTTGGAGGATTCTCCCCAAACGTCATAATATGCGGTTGTTCCGTCCCAAAAACCTCAGCATAAAACTCTACAACTTCACGACAATTTCCATTAAACGTTAAATAAGCATCAACAGCCATTTCGTTCACTCCCTATAAATTAGTTCTAATAAATGTACCTCTTTCATTTTAACCATAATAATCAAAAAGTAACATATATTTCCGAAGCGCGGGGACGGTTCTCGTGCTTCCCTTAGAAAGTATGTGTTCGCACATGTTTTTTTAATTGTTTGATTTTGTATGGTGCTGTATGAGATGGCTCCTTACTCTAATGATCCCTTTATGAAAACGAAATTTCCATTTATTAACCAAAATATAGACGATGAATGGTAAGATGGAACAGCTAAGGAAAGACGTTCGCATAAAAAGGGGTGATGATTATGGAGGTAACAGGTTCTCTTTGGTATCCATTTTTCAGTGTGATTGGAATCGTAACGACGCTTGGACCGTTCATTTTAGCAATTGTTTTACTAAGGTGGCTGTTTGTTATCAAAAGAAACTCAAATGAACAATTAAAACAAAACGAAGAAATAATCACATTGTTAAACAAAATAAATAACAATCCTAAAAAATAACGAGCAAAGCAGCAACGTTTTAAGTTGTGTAAAGTTAGAACATTCATTTTATAGCAACCGCTACATAAGGAGGAGTCTGTTTGGGGGAGAAAAAGTGGAAATTATCGTTAACAGGGGCATTAGTGATTTTAAGTATTAGTCTTTTATTTTCTGCTTCTATTATTTCTGACGCTATAAGAGAGGCGTCAAGGAATCATCCACACAATGGAATGTACGAATATGAATTAAGCAGATTTAATGAGAATTTTGAAGAGCTCATACAAACACTTCAAGAAAACAAGGCAGCGGAACAATGATGATCTATATATAGAAGGTATTCAGCCATTTCTCTACTGGAGATGGCTGTTTTTTATACCGTCTCGATGAAAGTTCGATTACAGAATCCCCTCTAAACTACCGCCAATGTTTGAACATGTTGCTTATTAAAGGAAAGCACGCCCAATAGTCTAAGTAGAATTCTTCACAATGTTGTACGAACAAGTACATTATATTTTGCTTAATAGTATTTAATCTTTAATTTTCAGACCTAATAATTTTGAAAACCCTATTGCTTGCTCCGAAGAAACTTCGCACCCAACCAAACTTTCAAGAGACACATTGATTTGCTCAAATGTACATGTACTTATATCAATTCCTTTAAGTATTGTATGTGAAAAATCAATATCATTGAGATCGCATCTATTGAAACTTACTTTATTTAATTTGGTGTCAAAAAAATTTGCACTTCTCAAAGTCGATTGCTCTAAATTCACCTGTTTTAAACGAGCTTCTGCAAAGTTGCTTAATTTCAAATCACAGTTGTTAAAAAGAACGTTCCCCAGATTAGCATCTGATACATCTAAGCCCAAAAGTTTACAGTTTTTAAACTCCGCTCTATGTATAATACCTTCACATAAACGTACATTGGATAAATTACAATTATCAAAAATTACATCAGTTATATCTATATTCATAAAACTACTATTAACAAAGCTGACATTTTTAAAAATAACTTTTGATAAGATAAGTCTTTCTATTGACTCATTTTCAACTTGAGAATTTTCAACTGAGCAGTTCACTATTTCAAGTTCTTCTTCATAAAAAGCATCATGAAAATTTGCACTTTGTAAATCTGTTAAAATTTTTGGATTTTCAATCATTCTTTTTTTTGGCATTATAACACCTCTATATCTTTTTTTTACGCTCTTCGTTTAATCAAATTCACAAGGTAATTAATGAAAGTTAGCGTAATAAGCAAAGGAGCTATCGTTGACAGCTCCCACCTTTACGTTTAAATATTTTTCAATACCTTTGCCGGATTTCCAGCTACTATCACATTAGAAGGAACATCTTTGGTAACAACAGAACCAGCAGCAACAACTGAATTATCACCGATAGTAACACCAGCCAAAATTACACAGCTTCCACCAATCCATACATCGTTACCAATTATTATTGGTATCGCATATCCACTTTTATTTCTACCTTTAGGTTCTATTGAATGACCAGCAGTATAAATTCCAACATTCGGACCTATCATACAGTTGTTACCAATTCTAACTTCAGCCATATCTAAAATAGTACAATTATATCCAGCATAAAAGCTATTACCTATATGGATGTTATATCCCAAGTCACAATGAAAGTTATGTTCAATACTAGGATTGTCACCCACACTACCAAACAATTTATTAATAATTTCTTCTTTTTTCAAATCATCTTCAACATTAGCATTATTAAATTCTTGAATAAGTTTGTGTGCGTAAATGTTCTTATTTTTTAATTCCTCTGTGCCTCGTTCATAATAGATTTCCTCTTTACTTTTACCGTTCATATCATAAAACCACCTACTTCTTAGTTAATACAATGATACCTCTTCTTCGTACAGATAGGTAAGGATTTGAAGTTATCGCCTCCTTTCCCCCTGTTCACACCGCACGTGCGAATTTCACCGCATACGGCGTTCCAACTAATCCAATTCATTCAATTCTATGTATTTTATGAAGCGAAAGTATATTTCCCTACTTAGATTGAATTATTTTTTCATTGTCTTCGGTGTTCATTTACTTAAGTAGCAACTCATTGATTCTGCAAATCCCCCCTGTTCTCCTCTACTGACACTCCCCCTATTATCCGAGGAACTTATAATTTGGAGGAAAATGATTTTTTCTCCTGTTAAAAAAATCAATACAGTGAGCCAGTCGCTCGATTCCTCGTTTAATTTGATTCTCGTTTACTTGCGAGATGCTTAATCGGATAAGATTGTCCTTTTTGTATTCTGGCAAAAACATCCGTGAGGCGTCATCCACCAATATATGCTCCTCGTTTAGCTTATGAACGACTTGTTTTGCCATTACATTCTCGGGCAATCGGATCGTTAGATAGAAGCCAGATGTCGGTTTTGAAAAATGAATATGAGCCGGTAGCAATAAGTCACAGGCTTCTTGGAGGATGTGCATTTTGGTTTGGTAGACTTCTTTTATTTTTTTGAGATGACTAGGAAACATACCACTTTTTAAATAGATTTCGAGTGCCCCTTGCGACAGGGCGGAACTCGTAAAATCTGCACTAAATTTGTACCGTAAAAATGGATCAATCATTAATGTAGGCAAAACAACGGTCGCCACCCGTAACCCTGGGAGGAAAATTTTCGAAAAGCTTTTCAAATAAATCACTCTCCCCGAAGGATCAAACGAAAACAAAGGATCTGCCTTGGCATTTGGATCAAGGTCCCCTAAAAAATCATCTTCGACTATATAGACATCATATGTTTCAGCTAACTCAACAATTTTTTTCTTTTCGCTATTTGAGTAACTATGGCCAAGCGGGTTGTGAAATCTCGGGATCATATAGAAAAATTTAATATCATTGTTTCGAAAAATGTATTCCAGACGATCAAGATCAATGCCTTCCATCGATAGCTCAATTCCAAATGCCGTAGCTTGTTGTAAATGGATCGACTCAATGATGCCAAAATACGTAGGCTGTTCTATGAGAATATTGCTTTTTCCATTTGGAAACGGCATCGAAACGAGTAAATGAAGGGCTTGCTGTGAGCCTGAAACAACAACTATCCTTTCCGGTCGAGTGAACACTTGTAGATTCTGCAAATATTTCGCTACCTGTGCCCGTAAAGAGGAAAGCCCTTGCTGATCAGAGTAGGTAAAAAGTTCTTCTTTGTATTGTTCAATGGCTTGATTCATACAATGTTGAAAATCAACATAAGGCATCTCTTTTTTATCTGGACCAGCTGACAAGAAATCAATCACGTCATTTTCACTTGGCGCATGTTGCACTTCATTGACAACAAAGTACCCACTTTTAGGAACAGCATAAATAACATGCTCTTTTTCTAATTCTTCGTATGCTTTAATGACGGTATTTTTGCTACATGAAAACTCTGCAGCTAACTGACGAACAGAAGGAAGTTTGCTGCCTGCCGTAAGCGCTCCACTTGCTAGCCGATGCTTCATTTCTTCCATAATCTCAACATATTTTGAGCTCATCCAACGATCCCCTTTCACCTGTACAGGTACAGATTGGTTTAATAATGATTTATTTTGATGAGGTGTACCTATTATTATGGTAATTATAGCAGAGAAGTTTCACAAGAAAATGGTACAGATCTCATTCGAAGAAAAAGGGGTAGGATACGATGCAAAGAGAAACGAGAGAGAAATTGGGGTTACTGTTCGGATTTGTTGGTGTTATTTGTTTTAGCTTAACGCTCCCAGCTACAAGCGTTGCCGTCACATATTTCGGGACAACGATTGCAGGGTTAGGAAGAACGATTGTTGCCGCTATTTTAGTAGCGATTGTATTGATTGTTCGTAAAGAAACACTCCCTTCGCCTAGCCAATTCAAACGTCTACTTGTTGTTGCTCTCGGTGCGGTCTTAGGGTTTCCTCTTCTTACTTCTTGGGCAATGGAATCGCTGCCTGTTTCTCACGGAGCGGTGGAGTTAGCTCTGTTGCCATTAGCGACAGCTGGATTCGCCCTAGTTAGGGCCGGTGAAGTCCCCTCTCTCAAATACTGGATTTCAAGTATCATCGCCTCTTTGGCTGTAATTGTGTATGCCCTTCATCTAGGATTCGGTCAATTGCAAATGGCCGATTTGGCTTTATTAGCAGCAGCGATTATCCTTGGACTTAGTTACGCAGAAGGTGGAAAATTAGCAAAAGAATTAGGTAGCTGGCAAGTCATTGCTTGGGCGATTGTGATCGGTGCCCCATTTTTCATTGTTCCCGTTGGGTTACATCTTACAACTGACATGCTCGATGCCCCCATACATGCTTGGGTCAGTTTGTTGTATCTTTCAGTTGTTAGTCAATTTCTCGCCTATGTTGCTTGGTATCGTGGAATGGCTCTAGGAGGAATCGCCAGAATTAGCCAGATTCAATACTTACAACCTTTTTTAATGATCCTATTTGCCACAGTGTTCCTTAATGAATCGATCACCTTTTTTACGCTTGTCATTGCCGTCATTGTTGTTTGTTCTGTAATCGTTGGCAAAAATGCCCCCGTCTCGAAAAAAAATCCCGCTCAGAGAACAACTGAATAGCTGGAAGCAACGGGACGGTTCTTCCCGTGCTTTTCTCTTTTTCCTATTAACAACAATAATATATTACAATACGAAAATGTTTTATCGTAAAACAATAAATTTTATGCTACAATCAATTTTATAATAATTAAATGAGGTGCTTTTTATGAAACGAAGTTCAACCCTTTTTTTAAAGGTAGCGGTTATATTTATTGGCATTCCGGTTCTTGCTATGTGTCTATTTTTGTTGCCACAAATAGCGAATGAAGCCAGTGAAGCAGTAGAGAGAGGTTCAGATTTGGCTTATGTCGTATATGGAATTTTACTGGTTATGTATGTGTCGGCAGTCCCATTTTACTTTGCTTTGTACCAGTCTTTTGCCCTTTTAACCTATATTGACAAGAACCAAGCGTTCTCTCACATTTCTGTAAAAGCTCTAAAGAAAATCAAATATTGTGCCCTCACCATCAGTGGATTGTATGTGGTCGCCTTGCCATTCGTCTATATCTTAGCAGAGGTAGATGACGCACCGGGTCTGATCCTCATCGGAATGGTCCTGATTTTTGCTCCCGTGGTGATTGCTGTCTTTGCTGCTGTTCTTCAAAGACTTTTGCAAGAAGCGATAAATATAAAATCAGAAAATGAGTTAACGGTCTGAGGTGAAAACAATGGCGATTATAATTAATATTGATGTGATGCTAGCGAAACGGAAAATGAGCGTAACAGAACTTTCGGAGCGGGTTGGAATCACGATGGCTAATCTGTCTATCTTGAAAAATGGAAAGGCAAAGGCAATTCGATTATCCACGTTAGAAGCAATTTGTAAGGCGTTAGACTGTCAGCCAGGAGATCTTTTAGAATACCGCAGTGAGGAAGACGCAAAAGAGTAGCATGGCAAGAAAAAACCTTGGGAGGCACAAATCATGAGAGCACTCAAACAACTCATTCGTTTTGGCTATCAGCAGGCCATCGCCTGTTTGTTTCCTGTCGTTATTTTTGCTTCTTTGGCAATTACCCAAATCATCCCACTTCCCTCCCTCCCGCGGTATGACTGGCTGCTTATCATCTGTCTTCTCATGCAGTGGTGGATGGTGCGTTCTGGTCTTGAAACACGGGATGAGCTAAAAGTGATCACATTGTTTCACCTGATTGGTCTTGCTCTTGAACTTTTCAAGGTCCATATGGGCTCGTGGTCATATCCTGAGGAAGGGTATTTCAAACTATCGGGAGTGCCTTTGTATAGCGGATTCATGTACGCAAGTGTAGCGAGTTATCTTTGCCAGGCGTGGAGGAGGCTTAAGGTTGAATTGGTTAACTGGCCACCGTTTTTGGTCGTTGTGCCTCTTTCAGCTGCGATTTATTTAAACTTTTTCACCCACCATTTTTGGATTGACATCCGCTTTTGGTTATCAGCCCTTGTCCTGATCGTCTTTTGGCAATCCTGGGTCACATACGAGGTTGGCGGAACTCGTTACCGTATGCCGATCGCCCTTTCTTTTGTGCTCATTGGATTTTTTATATGGATAGCCGAAAATATCGCAACGTTTTTTGGCGCTTGGGAATACCCAAACCAAACCGATGCATGGAGTCTCGTTCATCTAGGAAAAGTGAGTTCATGGCTCTTATTAGTAATTGTGAGCTTTCTTATCGTCGCGACATTGAAGCAAGTTAAGGGGAAAAGTCCCACTAGGATAGAAGATACTCGACATTTTTATAGATAAGTCGGGTCTTACGTATAGTAGCCATTTCCTTTCGGGAGATGGCTACTTTGTTGCTGAGTTAGCAGGAGATGAAACTTTTGCTAGACAAAACCCTGACATCAATCGTCTTCCGCCAATATGGTCACAAGTTCTGTATAACCGATAACAATAAAATTCCTGTTCCCTACTGTCCTACAAAGTCCCCTTCTAAACACACCTCCAGTTCCCTCCACGACGTGGGTCTGCACTTCCCTTTATGTTGTCAGAAAGCAAAGAGAGGGCATGCACTCCTCCATAAAAAATGGAATTAGGAGAATACTTCAAGGAATAACCTTTTTTAAGAAGAATCCATTCTTCTGATTCTGGTAATCTTTCTTCCATAAAAATGTGGTCCTCATCAATAAAATATCGAAACGCATCTGTCGCTTTTTGTAATGGTAATCCTTGCTTTATATATTGAATTAATATCTTTGTCAGCATATTTGGTATTCTCTTCCCACCAGAAGAACCAATAACAATGGTTTCTTTTTCGCTGATGAGGATGGATGGAGCGATAAAGCTTTGAGGTTTCTTTCCAGGTTCTACTTTATTCCGAGCTAGTGGCGGCTCACTAAAATTACGCATTTGATTATTTAAGAAAAATCCATTCACACAAACTCCTGATCCAAATAAATCACTTAATGTATTCGTAGTAGAAACCATCATTCCATTATCATCAACTACGACAAAAGCTGTCGTATTGTTGTAATCAAAGGTTTGAGTGAAATATTGCTCTTTATAAAGTTCATTTTTTACAAAGGTTTTATTTAACAGTCTTTCACAGTGTTGTTGACTTATAAAGTCACGTTGGTCCATATCGGAGAATTCAGGATCCTCATTAAATAAAGTGCGTTCTGCATAGCAAGTACGTAATACTTGAGCCAGTAGATCAATAAAATCAGCACTATATCTGTCGAACTGTTCAAGTTTTATCATTTCAGACATTTGAAGTAGTTGGATAAGCATACTTCCGGCTAAAGGGGCTGGAGCGCTATAAATAATGTAATCATCATATGAACCTTGGAGCACCTCGCTTTTCCTCACTGTGTAGCGTTGCAGATCATTAAGATGTAGGTCTGGTATTGTTTCACAAATGGCCTTTCCAATTTCACCGCTGTAAAAAACGTCGGAACCATGCTTCGCAATTTCTGTTAATGTAGCTGCTAGCTGAGGTTGCTTGATGCTCGTTTTAAGCGCTTTAGGTACTCCATCATCGTAAAATTGCGACAAGCCACTTCGATTAAGATGCCCAGAAATATCGAGCTGCTTTATGAGAACAGAATGAGCAGGGTATCCATCTTCCGCTAGGTGAATGGCCGGCTCTATCAAATTGTTCCATTTTAATGTACCTAAATCGGTATGAATTCTTTCCATCCCTTTTATAAATCCAGGTACGCCGATTTTCAGATTGGAAATCGTCCCTTCCCATGGTGCACACTCTCTATAATCATAAAAACTCGGCTTTTTCTCCTCAGTGGAATGAATCATCATTACGCCACCACCACCAATTCCTGAACCATATGGCTCTAGAACACTTAGAGCAAAAGAAATTGCAATCGATGCGTCAACAGCATTCCCCCCTTTTTTCATAATATCTAATCCAACGTCCACAGCCTGGGGATGCGCTGCGCTTACTCCCGCTCTTTTCTTTTGAACATGGCCCATAACTGCCCTCCTTTCTTATTCCTCACAAAAGTTCATATTCTTGTAAGATACAAATAAATTCTTGTAGAGCTTGCACCATGGAAATGAACAACTCGACATTTTCTTTAGGATCCCTAAATTTTTTATTGAATTCCATTTGTAAACTTTGCAAACCGAGTTCATGATAACAATAGGATGTAACCGTTCCCGGATGTGTTGCAGGGAAAGCGGAGTTTTCACACGCATTCATGATATTATATTTTTTAAACGTTTCTCTTAATTGGTCTACTACGTTTTGATTGATCGTTACCCCGTACTGCGTCCCAAGGTCTACATCGAACGCTCTCCCCTTTGAGGCACCATGGAGGTCTATCACATACTGAATATCAAAAAGGGTAGCTATCTTTTTTATCTGTTCTTTATACGCACCGCCGATGACAAAATTAGGATCTTCTGACGTGCAACGGGTTGTATAGATTAAATGACAATTTGTATAACGTTGTAGGAGGAGTCCGATTGTGCCAGTATAATCATCTTGTTCTTTTATTTGATTGTTCCTAACTAGTTTCGTCGCATGAGGAGCTGAGAGTAAGATCGGTACAGATCCCCATTTAACATCAAAAGGAATTCTGGCCCCTGTTTGACCTATATAGTCATTCAAAGCAAATTGCTCCTCAAAAAAACGAGAGCACGAATACATTTCCTCTTCTGAAATCACCATTAAGCCTCCTTTCTTTTCGTTGGCTCCATGTTCTTGCAATCATCCGATGTCATTTGAGAACCAACTGGATAATGACAGGCGACCGAATGCCCATTTTGATTTGCATCCGTTAACTCTGGCGCCTGTTCTTTACACACTTCATCTGCATAAGGACAGCGAGTATGGAACCTACAGCCCGTAGGCAAATCTACTGGACTTGGCATTTCACCATACATTGTCTGTTGTTCTTGATTCGCACGTAGACTAGGATGGCTGACGGGAACAGACGCTAACAATGCTTCTGTATAGGGGTGTTGTGGATTCGTAAGAAGTTGTTCTTTATCTGCTATTTCTACTATTTTCCCTAAATACATCACCGCCACTCGATTGCTGATATATTTAACAGCCGGTATTCCATGAGCTATAAATAGCAAAGTCAAATCAAATTCCTTTTGTAGCTTTAATAAAAGATTAAGAATTTGAGCCTGAATCGAGACATCCAATGCGGAAACAGGCTCATCACATACAATTAACTTCGGTCTTAATGCCAAAGCTCTAGCAATCCCAATTCTTTGCCTTTGTCCTCCACTAAATTCATGTGGATATCTACTCGCGCTTTCTGCGTTTAGACCGACAACTTCGAGCATGTCAAACACTTGCTTCTTTAGTTCTGCACCTGATGCTATTTTGTGTGTTCTCAGTGGCTCAGCAACAATATCAAACACGTTCATCCTCGGATTCAAAGAAGAATAGGGATCCTGGAAAATCATCTGAATATCCTTACGTTTTTCACGTAATCTTTTTGCAGATAACCGTGATAGGTCCATTCCCTCAAAAGAAATTTCACCTTCTGTCGGATTTAGCAATTGTATAATTAATTGTCCTAGCGTTGACTTTCCGCACCCTGATTCCCCAACAATCCCGAGGATTTCTCCTTTATGAAGATCAAAATCAACACCATCAACAGCTTTCAAATATTTTTTTTTAAAGGGGAGCTTCCCCTCAGAAACATCAAAATGCTTTTTTAATCCTTTCACTTGTAGCAAAACATCTTGATTGAATTCCATAGTATAAACCTCCTAAACGTGAACGGTCTTAGCGTTTTCTTTATTTATCAACCAACACCTCACCTGATGGCCTTGTGATACCTCTACTAATTCTGGTTCTTCCTTACAATCTTCGGCTGCATACTTGCATCGATCAAAAAATCTGCATCCCGTTGGCATCGCTGTTGGAGGGGGAACAGTCCCTTCAATTGGCATTAATTCCTCTTGGGTAAAATCTAATTTCGGCGTGCTGTTTAATAAGGCTTTGGTATAAGGGTGTAACGCACGGTCAAAAAGGGTAAATACATCGCCCTGTTCGACTACCTGACCTGCATACATCACAATGACTCGATCTGCTATTTCTGCTACAACACCTAAATCATGTGTGATGAATAAAATAGCAACCCCATCACGTTCGGATAACTCTCTTACTATATTTAAAATCTGTTTTTGGATCGTAACATCGAGGGCTGTCGTAGGTTCATCTGCAATAAGGAGCTTCGGTTGACAACTAAGAGCCATCGCAATCATGACTCTTTGACGCATCCCACCACTTAATAGATGTGGATAAGAAGAAAATACATTTTCCGCCCTTGGTATTCCCACTTTGGTTAATAATTCGATCGTCTGTTGTTTCGCCTTCGCTTTCCCAATCTTTTGATGCATCAATATACTTTCCGTAATTTGCTTTCCAATCGTCATCACTGGATTTAACGAAGAAAGCGGCTCCTGAAAAATCATTGAAATCTCATTGCCTCTAATTCTCTGCATCTCCTTCTCAGATGCCTCTACTAGATTGACTCCTTCAAAAAGAATGCTTCCATGAACAATTTTCCCAGCCTCACTTAATAGTCTCATGATGGATAACGAGGTCACACTTTTCCCTGACCCAGATTCTCCTACGATCGCTACTTTCTCTCCTTTTTGAACCGTAAATGACACATCATCTACTGATGGAACCGTGCCATGTATCGTTAGAAAGTGTGTCTTTAGCTGGCTCACTTGTAAGATTGCCTTTTCGCTCATCGTCTCCCCTCCCACGTTTTGATTGCCTATATCCGCGTTGTTTCTGCCTATCCTTTCTAGCCCCAATTGCATGTTCACGTTACGACCTTGCGGAACCTTGAGACTGTGGATCCAACACATCACGCAACCAATCACCTAATAAAATAATTCCTAATACCGTAATTGTGATTGCAATACCAGGAAATGTCGCAATCCACCAGCTCGTTGCTAAGTACTCTCTTCCATCACTCAAAAGAGCACCCCATGTTATGGCAGAAGGGCCCAACCCAAGAAAACTAAGCGAAGATTCAACCATAATGGTCGTCGCAACACTGAGGGTTGAAATCACAATGATCGAAGACGTGACGTTAGGAAGCAAATGCCTTAAAAAAATCATATAATCTTTTACACCAATGGACTTGGCAGCCTTGACGTACTCTCGTTCTTTCAGACTTAAAACCTCACTCCGTACAACCCGAGCATAGGTATACCAAGTGGCTATCCCAACAACTAAGATAAACATAAATAAACTTGGATTTAAAAAACCTAAAATAAACAAAGCGATGAGGATAACCGGAATAGCAATATTCGCATCAACAATTCGCATAAAGACACTGTCGATCCAGCCCCCATAATAGCCTGAAATCAAACCAATAGGTATGCCTATTAACCCAGCTACTAAAACGGAGCTTATCCCCACTAGCAAAGATATTTGACTTCCGTAAATGATTCTACTTAAGAGATCTCTTCCTAAGCGGTCTGTTCCTAGGAAATGTTCTGACTGACCACCATCGAGCCACACTGGAGGAAGCGATGCCGCAGCGAGATTCACTTCGCTTGCATCATGAGGCGCTAAGACAGGGGCAAAGAGCGCTGTCAAAGCAACCAACAAAACAATTCCTATGCCAAAGCTGCCGGTTTTGCTGACCAAAAGCAATTTACACCATTTCACCAAGGTTGTCTTACTATTTTGTTTCGGCAACATGAAGCATCTTCTCCTTATTTATACGTAATTCTAGGATCCACCACACGATATAGAAGATCTGCAATTAAATTAGCCCCTATCACTAATAGGGCAATGACAAACATACACGCTTGAACGACGGCCATATCTCTAGCATGCACAGCGGAGATGACCAACTGGCCTATTCCCGGCCAGGCAAAAACAACTTCGGTTACTAAAGCACCTCCTACCAATGTAGATACATTGATGGCTATCAATGTAATGACTGGAAGTAGCGAATTACGTAACCCGTGTCGATAAATGACACTAAAGCGACTTAATCCCTTACTTCTGGCTGTTCTCATATAATCTTGATGTAGAACATCTAGCATTTTTGAACGTAGCATTCGAGTGATCTCAGCCGCCATCGCTGTGCCCGTCGTAATTGCTGGCAATATTAAATGAGCTAACGAGCCCCTTCCCGATACAGGGAATAATTGAAAATATACGGAAAACAGCAAAACGAGCATTAATCCCAGCCAAAAATTTGGCATTGCTTTTCCTAGAACAGATGAACCACTAATAAAAAGATCTAAAGCAGAATTCTTTTTGATAGCTGAAAGAACACCTAGCGGAATCGATATGATAATGGATACAATGATCGCCGCTGTCATCAATTCAAACGTTGCCGGTAATCTTTCCAGTACAATTGGTAAAGCTTCTTGCTTATAAATAAAAGACTGACCGAATTCTCCTTGTATAACATTTAATAAAAAAATGCCGTATTGTACGATAACCGGTTTATCCAACCCCATTGCTTCTTGCATAGCTTGAATTTCTTCATTGCTAGCATTTTCAGGCAACATCAGCACAACTGGATCACCTGATACATTAACAAAAACAAAGACAACAAACGATATAATCAGTAATACAGGTACAATTTGTAATATTTTTTTCAGAAAATAAGTCACGTACTTGTCTCCTCCTCCCTAACAGATGTGCCGAAGAGAAACCTAAGAGGAAGGACCACCAACGATGTTGCTAGATCCTTACCTCTTATGTCCTTTTCACGTCATCAACTGGACATACCCATTACTTAAATGAAGCGATTATTGAATAACCATATCCTTAATAACAAGCATACTATCGGTTCTTGGAGTAAAGATTACGTGATCATTTACACCATACACCTCATTTTGCAAATATAAATAAATTTTCGGACGTTCTTCCGCTACGATTTCCTGAATTTTTTGGTACTGATGTTCTCGTTCTTCAAAGTTCATATTCGTTAAGGCCGTTTCCCAAAGCTCAACGATTTCATCATTAGCATAACTTGCTCGATCCCAAGCCGTATTTGTAGCAAATTCTTGTAGGCCGATCGAAGAATCAAAAATGGAATTTCCGTATGCCGCAAAATACATATCACCATATTCACCGTTATTCCTCAACTCTAGGAATCTACTCCATTCTTCAAACTGAAGATTGACATTAATCCCTACCTGACCTAGCATGGCGGCAATTACTTCATTAATTTCATTTGATTTCAAATATTGATTATCCGGAGAAGTCAACGTAAGTTCTAATCCATCTGCATAACCTGCTTCTGCTAATAATTGTTTCGACTTTTCTACGTCGTACAAATTGCTGTTAAATAGGTTTGGATGAGCTCCAAAATTACCTGGGGTGATTCTTGTTCTCGTTGGTGTACCTTCCCCTAACAAGATTTGCTGAGTAATTGCTTCCGCATCAATTGCTAATTCAATGGCTTCACGTACTCTAGGATCTGATGTTGGATGTTCTTCACCGTGATGTATGCCAAGAAAGCCGACTCTTTGTGACGGTGCTGATACGGCTGATACGCCTTCTTGAGCGTTAATTCTTTCCATATCATCTGGTGTTATATCTGTAATGATGTCGACTCCACCAGTTAACAATTCATTAATTCTAGTAGACGTTTCTGGTATCACACGAAAAACGACTTGATCTACGTTTTGAATCTTTCCTTCAAAATAGTTCTCGTATGGTTCAAGCACGATGCGGTCATCCCTTACCCACTCCACAAATTTAAGAGGACCTGTTCCGATCGGTTCATTTAAAAAGTGATCCCAGCCATGCTCTTCAATATAATTCTTAGGTAAGATACCTGATCCAATACGAGAAAGAAGATTAAGCAACGTTGGTTGTGCACCGTCTGTGATAATCTCAAACTCGTACTCATTAATTACCTTTACCTCTTCTATAATTTTTAAATTACTATGCTCTTGCAGTGTTTCGTCATTCGCCACTCTGTCTAAGGTGAATTTGACATCCTCAGCTGTTAATGGATCACCATTATGGAATGTCACTCCCTCTTTTAGGGTCATAGACCAAGTAACATCATCTACCGCTTCATAACTGTCCAATAAATCAGGTTCAATCTCCATGTTTGTTTGTCTTTTTAGTAAGTAACTGAAAACATTAATATGCACTGCTTCCGTGTGTATTTGATTATGGTCATGAATATCAAATGAGGCGATGTCCGATGGAATGGCAATGGTTAGCTCTCCATCGTTTGTCGGTACTTCAATAGAAGATTCGTTATCATCTATTGATGGTTCTTCCGTATTTTGACTTGTGTTTTCTGAGTTTGAGCAAGCAGCTAGTATAAACATAAAAGCAAGCAACATACCCATTACTTTTAATCGATTCTTCATATTTCTTCGCCCCTTTTCTATTATCCTATTTCTCCAATTCATGAACCCTTTGACTCAGAACATAAGGCAGTAGTAAATAGTAAGACATTTAAGGATAATTATATCTCTTTCCCCACTCTTGCCCACATAGCAGATTTAGAAAAAGTGAAATCGAAAACAACCTCCTTTTTAGTCATTTGTTTTTAAATAGGCAGTAGAGATCAAATGGGACTTCACCCTAATACTTCATAAAACAATGCCATAAAAAAATGACTGCAAACATGTGAATACTATTTACATGAAGTCTACTTCCAAATGAAAATGCCACCTATTTTGTTTTGTCAAACGCTTCCGTTTGTAAAGCAATCATATTAAAATTCAGAATTATCATACAACTGTCAAAATTCTAGAAATGAAAAGCAAGTGACTATAAATTCCCCTTAACTACTGGCATCAAGCAATGGGCAGGACACATTTTTACCACTTTATTTAACAAGTAAAATAATGACGGTTCAGCATAATAACGTGTTTTGCTGACACTAGTATTGAGTGTTCCTTGTCCTACCCCTACTTGTAAATTACAGCGACATTTGTGGTATCTGTAAGATTGTAGTAAAATTTAAAAGTGTAATATTCAGAATTTATTAACGATTATAAAAACCAAACGAAACCAATGTGAAATGTGAGAAGGGGCATATATGATCCAGTTTTTTAGAGGGAAGTATTTCCTAAAGATTTTATTGATCGTTAGTACCAGCATCGTTACTTTAATGTTGTGTATATCACTAGCACTCTATTTCATTAGCGATGCTCATTTAGAAAGAGAATTAATTGAGTCCAAACTTGAAGTAGTTGGACAAATTAAAGAACGAATAGAAAATGAGTTAGATTTCATTCAAAGCGGTATTTCGGAGACCATTGTAAACAGAGACGTCATACAAGCTCTATATAATAAGCAACTGGAAAATGACTACGAGAAGATCGTTCCCTTAAACCAAAAATTAATTAATACTTCTTTAATACTTAAGAATGTATATAGTGCCGACTTGTATTTACCTGCATCCCAACTATTAATATCGAGTATCAATGGTGCTACTTCATTTAACAATCTTTCCAATCAAAGAAAGGAGTTATATCAAACTGTTCAAGCTCTACGTAAACCTTATTGGAACTTTAACAGCCCAAGCACAAGCACGAATGTCATTTCTTTTTTTCAACCTCTTCCTGTCGGCTCAAATTTTCCTCAGGGGTATTTTTCAATACACGTTCACGATACACTGCTGCTAACTATTCTTGATAACGCTTCTCTCTCAGACATTGGCGATTATTATGTTATGAGACGAAACGAGCGGATTATGATACATAAGAATAAGGAGAAAGCTGGGGTGGCTTCACAGTTACCTTCTGAGTTCACTTCACATATTCTTACAGGATCAGAAGTTGGTTACTACAAACATCCTACGGAGGATAAACTGCTATTCTATGGAAGAATAAGCGAGAATGATTGGGTAATCATCTATGAGATCCCAGAATCAAAACTTCATTCCAGTAGCCTAGGTTTTAATATGTTATCTGCTACAGGGATAGGACTCCTCTTATCCATAGTAATTGCATTCATCATCGCAACTTATTTATACTCTCCGCTACACAGAAGGCTAGCGGATATAAATAAACCTACTGATTCACTTTTATTTCACGAATGGGATCTCATTGATTCTGTTCAACAGAAAGAAAAGGAAAGAATAACAGAGCTATCAACAAAGGTTCAAGATAATCAAGAGCAATTATTAGATGCTTTCTTAGTGAAATCTCTCTTAGGTTCTCAAGATTTATTCCGTAACCATAGTGCATCTACCTTATTTGATCGCCTGCAAAATACGTATCCAGTTGTCCTTGTTGTTGAGGTCGAAAAGTCCAAGGGTAATGAACAAAAAGGGAATCAATTTATCATGGATATGAAAAGAGTTTGTCGGGATGCTAGTAAACAGTATGACGTCAAAGTCATCTGTGTCCCTATCAAAGAGCAACAATTTGCACTGATCCTACCGTTTAAAAAGCTTTTAATTGATCCAGTTAAACATGATACGATTCTCAATTTAGCCGAAAGGATTCAACAATCCGTTCAAAATGAACTTCAACTTCAAATCTCTATAGGTATTGGTACATTACAAGAAAGATTTGCAGACCTAAGGTGTTCATATTTAGAAGCATTGGAAGCCTTACAATTTAAGCTGATAAAAGGAAATAATCGAATTATTAGTTTTGAAGAATTGCGCTACACGGATCCTTTGGAATACCCATATTCCATAGAAGGTAAGATAATAAAAGCATTAAAGAATGATCATGACCAAGCCTATATGGATCATTTTGACCAATTTGTCGATCATCTTAAAGACCAAAATTGTACTCCAGAGAGTATATACCATGCCTTTAGTATGTTATATACCTCTCTCTACAGAGCCTTGGACGAACACAATGCTGTTGACAATTTTACTTTGAATAAATTTTATGCAGTCTTACATCAGAAGACCTCACTAAGGGCATTAAAAAAGTGGTTTAAATCTGAAATTCTTTTAGAATTTATGGAGAAAGCGGGGCAATTGAATGAAAATCGAAGTGGACAAAAGATACAAAAAGTAATGGATTACTTACAGAACAATGTAACAGAGACTCACACGTTGACTTCTGTTTCAGACCACTTTGATCTTAATGCGAGTTATTTGAGTAGGCTTTTCAAGCAATCTACCGGCAAAAGTTTTGTGCAGTATGTAACCGAACTAAAGATTCAAGTCGCAAAACAAATGTTAATAGAGACAAATTTATCCGTGTCAGAAGTAGCTGATCACGTCGGGTATACAGAAAGGACTTTCAGTAGAGCATTCAAAAAGATAACGAATATTACCCCTGCCAATTACAGATTAAAACATAAGTGACTTTGAATAAGGGCTCAGAATAGGGTGATCCCCTTTTCTAAGCCCTCTATAAAATTAGCTTTGAATTACTTCACTTCACTATACATATACTGATCTGTGGTTTTCACTTGATGCTGTTTTAAAAAATCTAAGGCAAATTGAGCTAGCAAAGCTGTTCCATAGGGCATTGCCTCTTCATCAATATCAAACAAAGGGTGGTGATGGGGATAAATTACCCCCTTCTCTTCATTTTGAACTCCTAGCCTAAAAAATAGACTCGGAACTTTCTCTGTATAATAAGAAAAATCTTCTCCGCCCATGGATGGGGAATTAAATGTTAATTTATTTTTACCCAAAACTCTTTCTGTCGTTTCTTCAAATAAAGAGACTAATTCTGAGTCATTTCGAACAGATGGATACCCTTCTTCATAATCAAATTCATATGTTGCATCAAATGCTAAGCATACGCCAGAAACGACCCTTTCTAACTCATTTCGTACCAGTAGCTTTACATCTTTCTCTAAGGTGCGAACCGTCCCCTCTAACGTTACGCTAGGAGCGATTATATTTCTAGCAAACCCTCCTTGTATTTTTCCGATTGTGATAACGGCACTGTCCAATGGATTTACTTTCCTACTTACAATATTCTGGATCGACGATATCACTTGTGCTGTGACTGCAATGGAGTCAATGGTTTGGTGGGGATGTGCAGCATGCCCCCCTTTCCCGATTATCTTTAAGGTAAACCGATCGGAATTAGCAGTACTCACTTTCGGACTAACTGTTACAAACCCAGTCGGCAACGTTGGTTGAACGTGTAATGCCGCAGCAGCTTTTACATCGTAAAAATCTAATACATTCTCATCAATCATCTTTTTAGCACCTGCTAATCCTTCCTCCGCCGGTTGAAAGATAATTTGGATATTGCCCGCCTCAATCTCCACTTCTGATAAAAGTTTGACTGCTCCGAGCATCATGGTTACATGGGCATCATGTCCACATAAATGAGCTTTATTTTTCACTTTTGACCGATAAGGCACCTCTTTCTCATCTTGGATCGGAAGAGCATCCATATCTGCTCTTAGCATAACAGTCGGACCTTGCGATTTCCCTTTTATTAGAGCAGATATTCCCGTCCCGGCAATTTGTTTGATTTCATTAACTTTTAAACTGTCTAATTCCTCCCTTATAAATCTTGATGTTTGATATTCTTCAAATCCTAGTTCTGGATTTTGGTGAAGCTTCCTCCGCCATTCAATCATTTTGGGGTTAAATGCTTTCGCTCTCATTAACAATTCATCCACAAGTACTCTCTCCTTTTTACTCTTCTCATTCTATTTACTAAAGTTATCTATTAATCTGCAGCAATTCCAACTAGACTTACGTCGATACAAGCTACATTTGTTCCATTTTTAACAGTTGTTCCTGGTAATACAAATATCGTTGTAACAGTACCTCCAACCTCACTTACTATTTTCTCTAATGAGCCATCATTTGTTACTATTTCAATTAACGGCTCCCATTCATACACATACTTATTTTCCTTGCACAATACACTAACGACTTTTCCAGAAACGGTACTTAGTATATTTTCACTCACTTCCATCACAGGTTACCCCTTTCATATGGCTACACGTTTCGTGTAACTCAAATATTCATTTCCTTTCTACAAAGTACACTTGCAAATTTAGTGCCAAGTTTGTGAAAGTTATAAAATTTGTTACCTTTTCATTGAAACTCCCTCGTAACCGTTAGAAATATAGTGTTTAACTAGTTAGAATCTTTAAATAATTTGTCTTTTATGGTACTTTTTACTTTAAGCGATCTAAAATAATTGGTTGAATTGGTTAATCAAACAACACATTTAACCATTTAAGATAGAAAGGTGCTGAACGAAATGCCAAAATTTCTAACAATCGTTTCATTGCATAAAAACACATTGGTGGCTTTTGAGAAGGAAATCACAGGAATGTTTCAAGATAATGTAAAGATTAAGCAATATTGTTTTGAAGATGAGACTATATATGAGGGCATTGATGGAGACGTCATTCTCATTTCTAACTACAAAGTATTTGAACAAGCTCGTCGTTATATTAAAAATGGAAATGCCGCTGTTATTATTGCTAGAAGAACATTGAGTGAACAAGGAATGAAAAAGATTAAGAACCTACAGAAAGGGACGAATGCCATTTTATATAACGTCACCCTTGAAATGGCCATTGAAACGATTTCAACCATCTACCAATTAGGTATACGCCAAATCAACCTTATTCCTGCCCATAAAGATATGAACCCCTTACCTAATGTCAATTTAGTTATTACACCAGGTGAACAACTAGAAACGGCAATTGATGTGGAGATAATAGATATCGGGAGTCGCATTTTAGATTTAAGTACATACATGGATATTTTAGCCAAAATGGATAGTAACCATCATATTTTGGAGCAAAAAGTCAAGCTCCATTTTGCTAACATTGTTCCTATTAGCTACGGGTTAGATAACATTCTGGATAAGAAGGATCAACTCGCTTCACAGCTTGACTTATTTTTACAGATCATCCCAAATGGCATTATTGCAATAGACTCTTCAGGTACGGTGACTATTTTTAATGACACAGCTGCAAACTTGGTTCATAAAAAACCACCTAATGTAATTGGCCATTGTTACGAGACCGTCTTTCCTGATCTTAAATTTTCGAAAGTACTTTCTGGAGAAATGGAAAATGTAGAAGAACTAATGAATTTCGGGCAAAGATCCATCGTCGTAACTATTAACTCATTAAAAATTGGAAATGAAATAACGGGAGCCGTGGCAAGATTAGTACCTTTCCACGAAACGGAGAAGCGCCAACACCGACTTCGTTCCCAGCTGCTAGGCAAAGGATTTGTTCCTAAATACCAATTCCTTAATATTATTGGAGAGTCTTCCTCCATTAAGAAGCAGAAAAAAATTGCCCAACGAATGGCTACGTCTGATGCATCTATCTTAATTCATGGAGAAAGTGGGACAGGGAAGGAATTATTTGCGCAAGCGATTCACAATCACTCACCAAGAAGTCAGTATGCCTTTGTTGCCTTTAATTGTGCCGCATTACCTGAACAATTATTAGAGAGTGAGCTGTTTGGTTATGTAGAAGGTGCCTTTACAGGGGCCAGAAAAGGAGGGAAACCTGGACTATTTGAACACGGTCATTTAGGAACTGTTTTTCTAGATGAGATCGGCGAGATGCCTAAAGTTTTACAAGCTAGGCTTTTACGTGTTCTTCAAGAAAAGGAAGTAATGAGGGTTGGCGGAGACTCTATCATCCCTGTTGACATACGTATTATCGCTGCAACGAACCGTGATCTAAAATTAGAAGTTGCACAAGGGAAATTTAGAGAAGATCTATATTATCGGTTAAATGTATTACCTTTAACTATTCCGCCACTCCGGGAACGAACAGAAGATATCATCCCATTATTTTCATACTTTATTCAAGATCACGACATCGTTTTGACGGAGGAAGCTCGTCATTATGTTGAGCATTACCCCTGGCCTGGGAATATCCGTGAATTAGAAAATTGTGCAAATTACTTAATAAATTACGGAAAGCGCATTGTAGAACCGATTGATTTACCGATTTTTACAGATACCACCGTAGCTCAAGCAGATAACGCTTCTGTATATCATAAAACAGAGCAAGATCTCACATGTAACGAAATGCTGATATTAGATATTCTCTATCAATCTTTTCTAGTTAAAAAAAGAGTTGGGCGTAAACGAATCGCTGAGGTCGCTTTCAAAAGAGACGCATTTCTTTCTGAGCAGCAATTAAGAAGCTACCTTACATCAATGAAAGAACGCGGGTTAGTTGAAATAAGCCAAGGACGAGGCGGGACAACGATTACGCAAAATGGAATCAAAACGTTTCTAAAAATGAGGAATTAAGCATGTCATTCTTAACATATTTAAAAGATAGGTTTTGGTTCAACTGACTAAGCGCATATGTATTAAAAAAACTCTTTATATCATTATTTATTATGACTTCACCCTTAGCAATTAAAAAATCCCCTTCCTTAGGCTTAAAGCATAACTAGGGGATCTATTTATATAAGCGGGAAATTGGCAGAGTCTCAACTCCTTGCCTAAACTTAGCTAATCTCTTATTCGTTATTGTCGTGGCAAGTGAAAAAAACTCCTGCCCCCCACCACGTTAACACATCACCGTACCAGGGGTCAGAAACACTGGCAACAAGTACATAGCGGGACAAGGAACTTGTCCCTAATGTCCCGAAATGTAAAGTTTACTTTACAAAATAAAATCCTCTTGTTATTATTTATCTATATCAATAAATGAGGGAAAAAAATTATGAAAAATGTATTAAAAGAAGTTAGAAAAAAGCATAATTTTTCTCAAGAACAACTCGCTCAACTGCTAAACGTCTCAAGACAAACTATCATCTCGATAGAAAAAGACCGATACAATCCATCTTTAGAGTTGGCATTTTCAATTGCCCGGATATTTAACTGTAAAATTGAAGACATTTTTATTCATGAGGAGTGAAAATAAAAATGAAAAAATCAAGTAGCCTAATAAATAAAGGAACAGGATTGATATTACTTTTTTTCGGCCTATATTTCACCATTAGTGATTACCCTACTATATCTCTTTTCTCTTTACTTTTTATAGCCGCAGGAATCGTTACTTTTGCAACAGAATTCATTTTTAATTCTGATTCTCCTAATGACGAAAGGACTAAACAGATAAAGGAAAAAAGCGGGTATGTAACTTATCTACTTACATTACCAATAATATTATTAGTTATTCTCCTCATTAAATATCATATTATTACAGACTCACTAATTGGTTTGTATATTATCTTATTTTCTTCTATTTTTCTCTTTCCTTTTACTATGTATATTATTAATAAGAAGATTTAATTTTATCATTTTCCATATATACTAATCTGGGAAGCAACGGGACGGTTCTCGTGCTTCCTAATGATATGGAGAGTTGCTGTTAACACCCCTCAGTGCAACTATTCTATAAGGGTGGCAGTTGTCTATGTTTTTAAGTTTAAAACACTCTCGCTTTGACCGGCCTCCTACTTTGTTCTCTATAGGAAGCAAGAGAACCGTCCCCATGCTTCCCCCATGCTTCCTCGCTAACTTTTTCTCTCAACCAAAAACCACCCATTTAATAGATCTTTCCTGTTATAATAAAACCTCTCATTATCCTCATACCTAGTCACTTTTCCGCCCGCAGCTTCTACTATCGCTTGTCCTGCTCCCGTGTCCCATTCCATTGTTGGAGCATATCTTGGATAATAGTCTGCTTTTCCTTCTGCAACTAAGCAAAACTTTAGCGAACTTCCAGATGAGACAACTTCTACTTCTCCATGCTTTGCCTCTAATTCTTTTATAAAAGTTTCTGTTTCCTTGGACATATGTGATCGGCTTGCAACCGCGCGTGTTACTTGGCGACTTCCTATTTCCGGCAATCGAACACTTTTCTGAAGTAATTCCTCTTCACTAGCAACACCTTCCTGTGACGCTTTTTCAAGCTTATACGCTCCTTCTCCAACGCGTCCAAAATAAAAGACATCCAGTGCTGGTGCATAAATAATACCCAAAGAAGGATACTTCCCCTCAATCAACGCAATATTGACTGTAAATTCACCGTTTTTCTTAATAAATTCTTTCGTACCATCTAATGGATCTACCAACCAAAATTGACTCCATTCTTTACGCTCACTGTAAGGTATCTCTCTTCCTTCCTCACTCAATACTGGAATGTTAGGATTAATGGCATTCAATCCCTTCATAATCGAATCATGTGCTCGCTTATCAGCTTGAGTTAATGGCGAATCATCTTTTTTTACTTGTACATCAAAATCCTGTGCATAGACGTCTAATATCTCTTTTCCAGCATCCAATGCTACGGTAAATAGATCAATTAAATTTACTTTTTTCATCCTTTATCAAACCGTCCTTTATCTGTAAATTAATATTCTTAAACTATGAAAACCAACGAAGATAACAATAACAACTGCGCTCATTACTATGACATTTAAAGTGCTCCTACCACCACATAATCCATAAACCGGTAACCACCTGGTCCATAGACAATTAAATTCGTTTATATAGATTCTACCTGTTTATGCCATTCCGTACAAAACATAAACCAACAAATAACTATAAAAATAGAAAGGAGAAGCACAGGGACGGTTCTCGTGCTTCCCTAATGATATAGAGAAGTGCTGTTAACACCTCTCATTGCCACTACTTTGTAAGGCAGTTGTCTATATTTTTAAGATTATAACACTCCCGCTTTGACCTGCCTCCTACTGTGTTCTCTATAAGAAGCAAGAGAACCGTCCCCATGCTTCCAAAAAAGGAACCCGGCTATTACACCAGATTCCTAGAATGATTTATTGACTATTAAAAAGAATAAACACCAAACAATACTTAATTTTTTTCGTTTTGAATTACAACGAACAATTAACCTTTTATCATATTTAGCAGCTGACATACATTGTTAGCACGATAAAGACGGTCTTGAACCTTAACAATTCTATGGTAGGAGCAAGTGCTGCATTCTGCTAGACACAAGCTTTCTTTAAACCTAAATAGTTGATTATCTTTTATCCATTGTTTCAACTTACCTTTTTCATTATCTGTTAAGTTACTACTACAAATAAAAATAATTGGTACCCTTTCATCTACCATGATTTATAAAACATTTTCCTCAACTAGCATCTTATCTGCAAAGCTTTTCATCTTTTTCAGTCGAGATTGATAGGCGCGATATAAACCATCTGAATGTTCCTCGATCGTTCTTTGAGAATTTGTTACTTTATTGAGGCTTGTAGCATAGTCCGTTTGTTTAATCCATTCTTCAGGAATAGATGAAGCACCTGTTAGTGATCCTGAAATACCTGATGCTACAGCTGTAATACAATCCACATCTCTTCCCATATTGACAGCAGATACCATGGCATCTTTTAAGTTTCCATCAACCATCTTAAAGATACAAATCCCTTTTGTGACAACTTCATTTGCCCACGCATATGCATAATCCATTCCTTCACCGGAATAAACGCTATCAAACGCTACTCTTAATTCTCTAAAATCTTGACAATGAGCTGTATGTTTTAACTCTCTGTCAATTTCTTTTACAACACGGTCTTGATCACATAGGTCATAAATGTCGCCAATCACACGATCAACCGTTGCCCCAGGTTTTGTAGCTGAAGCAATCGCTACTGCCGTAACAGAAGCCCATTTTAATCCTCTACTATTACTAGACTGATAGAGTTGCCCAACTTCGTATACATCATCCAAAGCTCCTTTTGGGTCGCCAGCATTGATTAATCCAATGGGATGACAAGCACGTGCAAAACTATTTAACCCAGAATAATCACAGTACTTTCCTAAATCTACAGCAGGTATATCACTTTTAGCCATCGCTAGCAATGTTGCCTCGAATGGCTCTGAGATCATACCAATTGATTCTGGTTTAATATCTCTAGTCCATATCTTTTTCACATCTTCTGCATTTACGCGATCTTCTTTTTCGATGATGGCTGTAATCATAAGTTTCTGTCTTTCCACGCCATCTTCAGTTGTTCCCGGCTCTCTCACCCAGCCATTATTATAATGCTCGTAAGATTGTAAACTCTGCAGTGTACCGTAGCGTTCTTCTATTTTTTGATAACTCCATCCTTCTACAGCTGCCCCCATTGCAGAGCCAATATGAACGCCTGATATACATCCGAAAAATTTGTCTCGTAAGCTAACGTTATTACCCATCTTATTAAACACCATCCTATTTTTAATTTTTTTTATAAGTAAAAGGAATTACCCTTTAACTCCACCAAAAGAAATGCCCTTTATAAATGCTTTTTGTACAAAGAAGTATATCGTGATAATTGGTAATGCTATTAAGACAGACGCTGCCATCATAGGTCCCCATGCTGTATCTTGGGCTGACCTGAACTGCTGTAGTCCCAATTGCAATGTATACAAGGATTCATCATTAAGGTAGATTAATGGCTGTAAGAAGTCATTCCAAGAAGCCATAAACTGGAATAAACCAATTGTTAAAATGGCCGGTTGACATAACGGAAGCATAATTCTTAAATAAATCATTAATTCCGAACAACCATCTATTCTTGCTGCATCTTCCAAACTTTTTGGCAGCTGTTTAAAAAACTGCCTCATCAAAAAGATGAAAAACGGAACTCCAAAAAAGGTGGGGATAATCATCGGCAAAAAAGTATTAACTAGGTTGATCTTTGAAAACATGACAAACAAAGGAACCATCGTGACAGGGAATGGAATCATCATGACTGCTAACGTAACAATGAATAAAGTATCTCTACCCTTCCATTGCAAACGAGCAAAAGCATACCCTGCTAAAGGACAAGATATCATTACCCCAAGCGTTGAAAGGCAAGCAATGATCAAGGAATTTTGGAAAAATGTAAAAAATTGAATATCGGTTACCGCTTTAATGTAATGCTCAAAATATAAATACTCTGGCACCCATTCCGGTGGATAAGAAAACATTTGTGAGTTAGGTTTTAATGATGTAGAAATCATCCAAACAAAGGGCGCTGCAAATACTAACCCTGCTATGATTAAAAAAGAATAGGTCCATATTTTTTTTATTTTTAAATTAGTGTTCAAAATGACACCTCCAGCTCCTTAATCGCCTTGATAAAACACCCATTTTTTTGACGTTTTGAATAGAATTAGTGTGATGGTCATAATGACAATAAATAAAACCCATGCCATTGATGAAGCATATCCCATTTTCATATATAAAAATGCATTATTATAAAGGTGCATACTGTAAAAAAGCAAAGACTCAGCTGGACTTCCCGTTCCATATGTTAATGCGTAAGGCAGAGTAAATTCTTGTAAGGCTTGAATAATTCCCATGATTAAGTTAAAGAAAATTACAGGTGTTAAGAGTGGCAATGTAATATGCATTGCTTTCCAAAACCAGTTTGCTCCATCTATTTCCGCAGCTTCATAATAGTCTTGCGAGATATCTTGCAACCCAGCTAAATAGATTAACATCGCGTTCCCAATCACCCATAGCATCATCACAACGAGCGATGGCTTTGCCCAATTGGGATCACTTAACCAACCTGGACCAGCTATCCCAATCAAATCCAGCAAGTAATTAACAAGCCCAATTTGAGAATTCAATAGCCATTGCCATAAGATCGATAAAGCAATAACTGGCAATAAAGATGGTAAAAAGAATAGGGTCCTAAAAAAACCCTGCCCTACGATAGGAAGATTTAAAAGGATTGCTAAACTAACACCAACAAGGATGCTGAAAGGCACAAACATTGCAGCATAGATAAGTGTGTTTGAAATACTCTTCCAAAATAACCGGTCTTGAAATAAGGTTGCATAGTTTTCTAACCCAATAAATTTTGTTTCACTAATAACATTGTAATTTGTAAAACTAAAATACAATGAGCTAAACAAAGGGTAAGCATAAAATAACAACAGACCTATTATCCAAGGTGCAGCAAATAAGATTCCTGCTCTAGCTCTTTGATTTTCTATACTAAAATGAGGAACCTTTTTTGAAATAAGATTGACTTTAGGTTCTTCTGCTCCTTTTTGCTCTACCACGACATCATTTTGAACTGGTTCCGGTTTAGACATATTAGCCCCCTTTTTATTTAACGGTGTTGTCCAAAAGGTCTTTTTTTTGAGCTTTTGGATAACACCGAAGCAATGAGCGGAGTCGTTACATCTTTTAAAATCATGAGAGGAGTCGGTTTCTCCTCTCAAAGCGAGTAGCGAACGGAGCCATTGCCGCCTATTATTCGGCTTAAGAGTCAGCCCTATTAAAAAGGTAGTGAGTTTATTCTGCTTTTTTCTTTTCTATTTCCCTATTAATTTTTTCAGAGATTTCATCTAACACTTCTTGAGCAGTACCGCGATTATTCATCACCAATTCAGGTGCTTTGGCCATTTCATCCCACATCATATTTCCGGCTAGTATAACAGGACGATGATAACCATTTGGCATTACTTCAAGGAATTTCTCTTGCCTAGGGTCGTCTCCATAGATTTTCAGATTGACATCAGGGATAGCAGAAAAGTCCCCGGTTATCTCTTTTAAGCTTTGCGCTTCTTCAGTTGTACACATAAACTTAATAAACTCCCACGCTTCCTCTTGATTTTTTACCCCTTTAGGCATAATGAGAGCTCGCCCTCCCAAATAGGTTGTAAAATTATCGCCCGTCGGTGTTGGAATATAACTTATTCCATAATCTAAGTCTGGAGCGTACTCACTAATTTGCCCTAACATCCAGTTCCCATTTACCATCATCGATAATTGCCCAGTAATAAATGGATTCGTTGCATTTGTTCCAGCTGAACTTACGAAACTGTTAAGTGTCTCAATACCATATTCTTGTGCAAAATCAGTCTCCCATTCTAGTGCTTCTACAATTTTTGGCGCATTTGCCGTAATTGTTCCGTTTTCATCAATAAATTCACCACCGAAAGCCCAACCCCAGGTATACAACCAACCTTCTCCAAACCACGGAATAAAACCAATTTGTTCATACCTGTTACCTTCTTTTATCGTAAGTTTTCTGGCAGCTTCTTCTAATTCTTCTATTGTTGTTGGAGGGTTATCAGGATCTAAACCTGCCGCTCTAAAATGTTCTTTATTGTAAAACAAGGCTCGTGCGGTGCCATCATACGGCAGACCAAGCAAAGTATCTCCATAAGTGGCTTCACCCCACGCCCAATCATAAAATAAATCTTGAGTAATTCCATCTCTTTCAGCGAATTCATTTAGCGGGGTGACAGCATCCATATATTCTGCTATACCATAGCGACTAGTAAAGAAGACATCCGGGGGATTTCCTCCAGCAACAGCCGTTAACAATTTTGAACCGACTGCATCACCGCCATCTGGTGCAACATAAACCGCATCAACTTCAATATGAGGATGTGTTTCATTAAACAATTCCACTGACTTTTTTAATGATTCCCCTGAAGGACCCGTTTCCCAGTTATGCCAAAAAACAATTTTGGTTTTTTCTTCATCATTTGAAGAGTCTTCTGTATTTGATGAAGATTGATTTGAACAAGCAACTGAACTAATAATGATTAACATCCCAAACAGAATACTTAAAGCCTTCTTTTTCTTCAAACTAAACATTTTCATCCCCTCCAATAATAGCTTTCAGAAATAATGATTAGTCCTAAACCTTAATTCACTCTTTGGTTTTTAGATTCAATCACCACCTTTAACAGACGGAAAATTACTAAAAGTCAGATAATTTAGCCCGCAATTCTTTAGCTGAATCTAATTCGATTAATTCAAGCTTTCTTACCCTCCGTCTGAAATGTTCTTCTGTACTAAATTCTGCCTTTATAAATGCCTCAATTAAATCTTTAGCTAACCACTCCCCAACAATTTTTGCTCCAATGCACATGATGTTTACATCATCATGCTCAACACATTGATAGGCGGAATGAATATCATGACAGACAGCAGCTCTTATTCCAGGAATTTTATTTGCTGCAATACTTGCTCCTACTCCTGTCCCGCAAACCATTATGCCTCGACTTGCTTGATTACTTCTAACAGAATTACATACCAACCGAGCGATATCAGGGAAATCGACAGGGTCCGGTGTATAACTGCCATGATCAATTATTTCAACTCTATTTGCTTCTAAAATCTCCACTACTTTTGCTTTTAACGGATACCCCGCATGATCACTTCCAATCGATACAATCATCTTACTCCCCCTTGTTAAATTCCTAAAATGACAACGCTTCCATAACGTTCCGAAAAAGTAAATGTGTGTTTTTTTGTTTTATCAAATCCTTTTAACGAATTACCGGTATCGGTACCGAATACATCTAAATAAATAAAATACTTTTCCTTATTTAACAACTCTCAAACTCCGGTATCGGTACCGAACCTGATTGTAATTACATACTAATTGATTGAAATATGTATGTCAATAACCTTTTAAAAACTATTTTCCAGTTTATAATTTGTTATTATCATTAGATGTAATATATAATGGGATCGGTACCGGATATCATTTCATTTCAGTTCAGTATAATATTAATATATTTAAATCACACACTCAAATAATACTATGGCAGGTGATTATAATTAAAAAGGTAACTATTTATGATGTTGCGAAGCATGCAAATGTCACGAAATCAACTGTATCTAGAGTATTAAATGGATCTTCAGAGGTAAGCGAGAAAACGAAAAATAAAATCTTGGAAACGATGGACACTCTAGGTTTTGTTCCTAACAAAGCAGCAAGAACGCTCAAATCAGGTAAGAACAACATTATTGGCCTAGTCGTTACTCAGCAAGGATTTAGTGAAGTTATCTTAAATCCTTTTTATCCTTTACTACTAAAAGCAATAACAGAAAGAGCACAAAGTTACGGTTATCACATTTTATTAATCAATCCAGCTGGAATAAATTACGATTCCTATATTGATATAATAAAAAGAAACGCAGCCGATGGTTTTATCCTATTAGGATCTATATCTAACGATACGTTAAGTAAAAAACTAGACAAGGATAACATCCCATACGTCTTTAACATGAAATACTCTTGGGAACATGATAATAATTACGTGAGCTTCGATCATGTAAATAGTGGATATATAGCTACGAAGTATTTACTAGACTTGGGGCATAGAAATGTAAAAATGATTGTGGGCGATGTTAAAGGAAAAATACTCTCACATAACAAAGAAAGAATAAAAGGATTTGAGAAAGCCTTAATGGAGTATAATCTTCCTTTTGATGAAAACAAAGTACTTAAAGCTCCGGGATTCATGGAGGAAAGCTATAACTTTATAAGAAACCTTTATAAAGAAGAACACCCTACATCTCTTTTGCTTTCTAACGAAGTCACCGCTATCACTGCTGTTAATTGTCTGTTAGACGAAGGATACACAATTCCGGATGACCTGTCACTAATTTCTTTCGGTCATATTGATATATTTAAAAATGTACGTCCAAAATTAACAACCGTTCATGAAGATTTTGAGTGGCAAGGAAAAACCCTAGTTGATATGCTTATAAATCGAATCAATAACAAAGAAACCAAAGCTATAACCAAACAATCTGAGTTAATAATAGGTAAAAGCACGGGAAGGAAGCAACGGGACGGTTCTCGTGCTTCGATATAGAGAAGTGCTGTAAACACCTCTCATGTAACAACTACCGTAAGGGGCTGGGGCTTTGTCAATGTTTTTTATTTTATGTATGGCATTTTATTATACCTATTTGAGGAAGCATGAGAACCGTCCCCATGCTTCCGTCTGCTTCCTCTTCCTCACAATATTTCAATATACCCTTCTGTCCCATGCACGCGAATTCGTTGTCCATCTTTTATCAGTTTGGTGGCATTTTCTACTCCGACAACTGCTGGTAAGCCATATTCACGTGCGATCACTGCTCCATGGGTCATCAGTCCACCAACTTCGATGACTAGGCCTTTTATAGATACAAACAATGGTGTCCAGCTAGGGTCAGTATAGGCGGTGACTAAAATATCTCCATTTTCTAAATCAGCATCTTCCATAGTTAAGATGACACGTGCTCGTCCCTCTATCACTCCGGAAGAAACTGGTAAACCTACAATAGCTTCAGCTGGGAGATTTTCTCGTTTGTACTTACCTACAATGATTTCACCATCAGACGTGATAACACGTGGGGGAGTTAGTTTTTCATATAACTTGTACTCGTCTTTTCGTTTGCTGATGATCTGGTAATCCAGTTTCTTTGTGCGTACGACTTCGCCTAGTTCTTCAAAAGTGAGATAGTAGATATCTTCTTTTTCATGAATAACGCCCTCTTGTACGAGTTTTTCCGCTTCTTTTAGTAAAGCCTGCTTATAAACAAAGTAGCGATTTATCATGCCGTATTTGGGATATTCCCTAAACCCGCTGAAATTGCGGATTAGGTCGATCATTCGTTTTGTTTCTTTGGCTTTTCGTTCACCATCCGGCAATTGCTTCAATCGACCTACTAACTCTTGTTCTTTGTTCAAGGAAGCACGCCGCCCTTGCTCAAATTTCAGGATGCTCGCATTTGGCTCAAAGTTTTTGATATTACTCAGAATCATAGGAACAAGTGTAGTTGGTTTTTCGCTCCATCGACTTCTGGTAAGATCAATTTCTCCGGCACACCTCATTCCGTATTTGTTGAGATAAGCTATTATTGCGTCTCGGGTTTTTTGTCCACCTTCAAACGTAACAAGTTCATCCAAAAAGGTATCACCTTTTACATGTTGTAAGTAATTAATTACTTCTGGATAAGGGCGAATCTCATCTGCAACATCCAATAATGCTAGACCCATTTCCGACGTTATATTGTTTGGTACAGATTGAGAAAGCGTGTCTGCTACATTTTTTTCACCTAACCACTTCTCCATTTTTTCATTGATCCATGAGGAAGCATCCATAGCTGCCATAATTACACCCAAACTCTGTGGGTCAAATAAAATCTTCTTTAATTGCTGGATATCTTCTAGGATAAAAGTCATGACTTCCGGTCCTGATTTCGTTTGGATGTTTTGCTTTAATTCTTCTATCGATGTTTGACTACTCTTTATCAAATCAGTAACGATTGTCGGATCTTTCAATTTCTGTTAATAAATCCCCAGACTTACCTTTATTGCTTTGACTGGGACTTTGTACTTTTTCATCATCTGGTAACGATTTTATAAAATTCTCTCGCTCTACTATGGTCATTAGTGCGTCTTTAATAAGCGGATCGGATTGTCCCAAGACATCTATTATATTGTTTCTGCTAACAGGTGAAGCCAACATATGAGTAACATCAACAAACAACCTTCCACCAGCTTTACACATGGGTGCAGGAGTCGTTAACAGAAAAAAAGATAAACCCAATGGTTTCATGGGGTCGGTCATCATTTGTTGATGACCTACAGATACATAGACATGATTTTCTTGGGTCTCACCTGCTTTCGGGATGGGGTATAAAGTAGTGATTGGCCGACTCTGAACAATATAAAATGTATCATCTGCTAAACACCACTCGATATCTTGCGGGCAACCAAAATGAGCTTCGATCTGTCTTCCTATGCGTGCTAATTGTAAAATTTGTTGTTCAGTCAGTGTTTGAGACTTTTGCTGATCAGAATCGATCTGTTTTGTCTCTGTTCCGCCTTCTTTTCGTCCATAGATAGCCAATTTTTTGGTTGCTATCATCTTATCGATGATTTTATCTTCCTGTACTTTATAACAATCGGCAGATACCAAACCAGAGACCAGTGCTTCTCCAAGTCCAAAACTAGCATCGATTGATAGTAACTTTCGGTTAGAGGTAATCGGATCAGCGGTAAATAAAATCCCTGAAGCCTGTGGAAAAACCATTTTTTGAACGATAACGGCTACATAAACTTGACTGTGATCAAATCCATTTTGCATACGGTAGATTACCGCTCGATCCGTAAATAGAGACGCCCAACATTTGCTGATATGCTGCAAGATCGCTTCTTTTCCGATGATATTTAAAAAGGTGTCTTGTTGACCAGCAAAAGAGGCATGTGGCAAATCTTCAGCGGTCGCACTAGAACGCACTGCATAAGCATGTTCATCGCCCAACTGAGAGAGATAGTCAGTAACTGCGTTCACAACATCGGAAGGAACTTCTACTTCCATAATGACTTGTCGAATCTTTCTGCTGATTTCAGCAATTTGTTTTCGATCCTCTACTGTTAGCCTTGTTAGTTGATCCAACAATGCTTGAAACGTTTCGTTTTGTTCGATGGCTTTTTGATATCCCACTGTTGTAACACAAAATCCTTCTGGTACTTGCATTCCTTGAATCTTTGATAATTCCCCTAAATGCAACCCTTTTCCACCAACGAGCAAAAGTTGCGTTTTTTCCATTTCTTGAAAACCGAGAACCAAAGAACTCATCCATATCCCTCCAACAAATCTCATTAAAGTTCTATTGCATTTTAGCAGTAGTAAATGAGAATAAACAGTCTATAATGACCATTTTTTATATGCTATAATTAAAATAGGAAGAGTAGAAAGCAATGGCCAGAGCCGTAGTTTAAACGTTCGTTCCAACCAACTTGCTCCATGCTCACTCCACTATCGACCTTATACACTCCTCCGTCTCATTTCTTGGACTATTCACCATAGTCGAAACCTCATAAGCCCTCATCTCTTCAACCGGATAAGGCTTGAGAAGATCTTTCACTATGTACTTATCCTCCACACCCGGATCCAGCCAAACTTTCCTACTTTCTTCACCTAAAATAACTGGCATCCTATCATGAATATCACTCATTAACTTGTTTGGCTCTGTCGTAATAATCGTACAAGATACAATTTCATCATCACCCGATTTCCATCTGTCCCACAGACCTGCAAATGTAAATATTCCATCATTTACAGTAATTCTATAAGGCTTCTTCTTCTCATCAATCCACTCATAAAACCCATCCGCAACGATCAAACAACGCCTGCGCCCAAGTAATCGTTTAAAAGCAGGCTTTTCATCTACTGTTTCACCACGAGCATTGATCATTTTATAACCAATTTTCGGATCTTTTGCCCAGACAGGAACAAGACCCCAACGTAAATAACCAGCTTTTCTTTTTTCTCCATCTGAAATAATGCTTAGAACAGGCTGACTCGGTGCTATATTAAATCTTGGTTTATAATCGAACAATTCTACTAATAACTGTTCTTCAATTTGTTCTTTAGGTGCAGCTAACGTAAATCTTCCGCACATGGTTATCACCTCAACAGCAAGTATAGCCGAACAAATCGAAAAAGAACCTACTCCTCTGCAAAATGAGAATGTAGGTTCTTTCCTTCTATTTACTTTTCAATTACTTGTAGATGATATGTAGCGTTTAATGAAACAGAAAAGAAAGCCTTTCCCTAGTATCAGCCCCGCCTTCGCTTAATACCACGGTAGCCACTGTTGCTACCCGACCTAAGTCTACTATAACTGAAAACGCTTACAATGTCAAGCATGAAAGCAGCGGGATGGTTCTGGACGGGACGGGGGACAGGTTCCTCGTCCCATTTCCCTTCTGTCGAACATGAATTAGATGTGGATATCTACATATTGATACGAATAATCTTATCGCCCAGCTGTGTATAACTCATAAAAGGTGGATAACCCTCTGTATAAACAGGAGGTTATCCACCTTTTTGTTTGTACGGAAGCACTGGGAAGCACGGGGACGGTTCTCAGAACCGTCCCCGTGCTTCCCCTTCACTTCCGCCAAAAGGTTGTATATTCTGCTTTATCCTGAATATTGAATGTAATCATTTTCTCAAGCAATTCATAATTTACCGGCTTATTCCACGGAATTCGAAACAAACCTTTGGTAGCACTGTAGCCAGCTTGTGCAATGTCATCGGCAAATTGCGTCATGCCTACTTCTTCGGGTGAAACACTCATATGATGCTTCGCTGTGGAAAAGCCGATGATATATGTGCCGTGGTCGGAAAACATAGGGGTATTCCACTTGATGTGCGGTTCTAAATTTGGAAATTTAGTAGCAATCCATGTCAAAACTTCCTCTGTTCGGTCACGATGGTCAGGGTTATCGATACCTGCTAAATATTCTGCAAAAACTTCCATGTCGTTCCCTCCTAAAATAAAAATTATGTCGTTCAGAAAAGTTCCTTAAATCCAATCAGCGTAAGCAGCTCCTCACAGAACCTCTTAGACACGTTCAGTAATTGTCTAGATTATTGTTATAAAAACTCTCTTCTTTTTGCATTTCCATTCCTTGACTAAACACTTTAATGCTGCAAGTGTACATTGGGTCATTACGTTACTTCTGCACTATCTGAATAAGATTGCCGCATGTATCGTCAAAGACAGCGATAGTGACTTCGCCCATTTCTGTCGGCTCCATCGTAAACTTCACACCTTTTTCTATTAATCGTTTGTACTCTTTGTGAATATCTTCTACGCCAAACATTGTTGCCGGGATGCCCTCGGCAATTATCTTCTTTTGATACTCTCTCGCGGCTGGATGGTTGTTTGGTTCGAGCAAAAGCTCAGTACCGTCTTGATCCTCGGGAGAAACAAGCGTTATCCACCTAAACTTTCCAGCGGGAACGTCATGCTTTTTAACAAAGCCTAGGGTCTCTGAATAAAACTTCAGTGCCTTGTCCTGATCTTCTACGAATATACTTGTAACTACGATTTTCATACTGTTTTGCCTCCTTTGATATTGGCCATGTATGGTGCTCTGGTAACAATCTGCTACAAGTAACACAACCCACCATTAGTTAAAGAATATATATTATAAAAATACCATAAAACCAGAGGGGAAGCAGCGGGACGGTTCTTGTGCTTCCAGAAAAATAAAGAGAAGTTCTGTTAACACCTCTTTATCCTCTATCAAAACTACTATGAACGTGACAGTTACTACCGTCTATAAATTAGGAAAACCATGTTTGGACTGTACTCCTACATGCGTAGTGATTCTCTTTTCCTCTAGAGGAAGCGGGAGAACCATCACACTTTTTCTCCCTTAGCCATATCGCCTAGCGATACGCTAGAAAAAAGCCACGTACAGCCCCTCTCTTCGTAAATTAACAGCTTTATCGGTACCGATACCTCTGTTTAGTGATACCATAGCTTTTAGATACTGTATCGCTGAAACCGGACGCCATATCGTATAGCGCTATAAGCGATTTACTTACAGACTAAAATGATTCGACAGCTTCCATGATTTTAAAATCATTTCCAGAGCAGTGATGTACTGCACTTCTCAAGTCTTCTGTTACTTGCTTGAGAAGGAAGAATCTTCGCTATTATTTCACGGGAAATACATGATACGACAAATTTCTTTATTGGAAGCAATGGGACGGTTCTTGTGCTTCATAGAAAAGAGGAAGCACGAGAACCGTCCCCATGCTTCCTTCCCATGCTTCCTCCTCCGCTTCCTCCTCTCTTAAACTACTTCGCGATCCCAGTGTCGATGGGCCGCAATTGCCTGGATAAGCTTCTTAGTAAATTCCTTTTTCTCACCACCGCAAACAACCCCTGGACTGCTATCCATCTTGTCTACAAGTAGCGACTTTCCTTCTTCGGTAGCACCTATTGGTTTGTAATGAGAAAATGCTTCTCGGGTAAAGTAGGTAGCTTGCTTATGAAACGTTTTGTTTTCCTTACTGCCACTAACAATATAAACAGCATCAAACAACACAGAGTCTGCTGTTAGAAACGTATGATCAACTTCCAATTCTATTCCATCAGTGCTCTTTACCACCCCTAATTTCTCACTTAAAATCTTAGGCTGAATCCCTACTGCTTTTAACTCATCTAACACTGGTTTGACTTCTGTTCCATTAAAATCACTGCCAATGATCACTGCGACCTTGCGAGTAGTAGGCTTCTTTACTGTATTTTCCTGACTTAAAGCAGGAGACGATTTAGTAACCCCACTATCTTCGCCTTGTGGAGGATTCGCTCCAATCGCATCGGCAAAACTTGTAGCCAACTCCATACTTACATTTCCGAACATATCAACCACTTGTTGCTGTACAGAAGCACTCTTTACTTTCCCGAGTTCAAAACTGAATGCATTAATTATATGCGCTTTTTCTGCTTTACTCATACTGTTCCAGAATAAGGTTGCTTGAGAAAAATGGTCTTTAAAACTTTCACTTCTTGCGCGCACTTTATGTCCTTCGACTTTCTCTTGATAATGTTTAAATCCACCTTCTGCCTCACTCGTTGTTTCAGGTGTATTGTTGCCAAGAGAGTTTTTATGATAGCTAATCGGTCCTTTGTTAATTGTTTGACGACCGTATCCATCACGCTGGTTATTATGGAATGGACAAACAGGACGATTAATTGGCAACTCGTGAAAATTAGGTCCTCCAAGACGAATTAATTGTGTATCTGTGTAAGAAAACAACCGGCCTTGTAGTAACGGGTCATTGGAAAAGTCGATGCCTGGCACTACATGGCCTGGATGAAAGGCAACCTGTTCCGTTTCTGCAAATACATTATCAACATTTCGATTTAATGTCATTTTTCCGATCATTTGTACGGGTATATCTTCTTCCGGCCAAAGCTTTGTAGGATCAAGGATGTCAAAATCAAAATGAAACTCCTCTTCTTCCGAAAGGATTTGTACGCCTAACTCATACTCAGGATAGTCTCCATTTTCAATGGCTTCCCATAGGTCTCGACGGTGGAAATCTGGGTCTTTCCCATTAATTTTTTGTGCCTCGTCCCACACAACCGAATGAGTTCCAAGTACAGGCTTCCAATGGAATTTAACAAAATGAGCCTTCCCTTCCTCATTAATAAAACGAAAGGTATGAACTCCAAATCCTTCCATCATCCGAAAGCTCCTCGGTATCGCCCGATCAGACATCTTCCACATGACCATATGGGCGGATTCCTGATTATTCGCGATAAAATCCCAAAACGTATCATGTGCAGATGCTGCTTGTGGCATTTCGTTATGTGGTTCTGGCTTTACTGCATGAACCAAATCAGGGAATTTAATCGCATCTTGAATGAAAAATACCGGAATATTATTGCCGACTAGATCATAGTTCCCCTCTTCTGTGTAAAATTTCGTAGAGAATCCACGAGCATCCCTAGCCAACTCTCCAGACCCGCGTGAACCAGCAACTGTTGAAAAACGAACAAAAACGGGCGTTTTCTTAGAAGGATCTTGTAGAAAACCTGCTTTTGTATACTTTTTCATGGACTCGTACACCTCAAACTCCCCATGAGCAGCAAAACCACGAGCATGCACAATCCGCTCAGGAATACGTTCATGATCAAAATGGGTCATTTTTTCACGAAAATGAAAATCTTCCATTAACGTTGGTCCACGTTCACCAGCCTTTAATGAAAATTCATCCTCAGATACTTTTACACCTTGATTCGTAGTTAACTTTTTTCCTCGATCGTCGGTTGTGAACTTTTCCAATTGATCCTTTTTGCTGTTACTACCATTGCTTTTCATTCACACTCTTCCTCTCTTTTTGGAATAAATAATATGTAAAATCTGATACCTATTTTGGTCATTCCCTTCAGAGTATAAGAGCAAACCTAATTCTAGGGACAGTAGGGACAGGTTCATTGTCCCTCTTCTTACGACGTGTTTTCTATTTTTATTCTTATTGAAGAAAGTGTTGACTTTAGTAGCATTAAGTTTTATCTTTGCACAACAGGGTTGGGATCAGCACCTACTTCGCTGCTGGGACGTGGTTCCTGTCCCCGAGTCCCACCGACCTACGCTTCCTCGACTTTTCCTTCTTTATCCTTCGGCTTTGCTTCCGCCGGCTCTGCTTCCTCTTCCGCTTCCGCTTCTGACCGCTCTTCCATAGAGCTAGAGCGATCTTCCTCTCTTCGCTTCTTTGACTTTTGTTCTACATCTTTGGCTCGTTTCTTCTCCAGCTCTTCTTCCACAAGACTATAGGCACTATCAATCGTTGTTCCTGATACGAATAATTCCGTTACGATATGGTCCTCTTGAGAAGAGGTCGTTGCTCTTTTCCCTGTTCTTGTATCAATGGTGATTTCTTTGACGGAGTCTGGTTTTTTGAAATCATGAGTAGGTTCATCTACCATTTTAGTCATCACTTCTCTGAATATATGCCTGGCAATTTGCTTGTCCTCTTTTGTTTTTATATAGTTTTGATCATTTACTTGTGGGTACCCTGTCCATACAGCAGCCGTATACGTTGATGTGTAACCAGCAAACCAGACATCAGGTACGCCATCTGAGATGTTGTACTTTTGTTTTGTTTTGTCATTAAAGTTTGTTGTGCCTGTTTTTCCTGCTACTGCCACTCCTTCGATATTAGCAAGACGGCCCGTTCCCTCTTCGACAACGGTTTGTAGCAAATCAGTTACCATATAAGATGTGTAATCACTCATTGCCACAACGGGTTCAGGCTGCATATTGATCTCTTTCCCATCAGGAAGGACGACTTTTCTGACCGCATGAGGCTCATGATAGACTCCTTCATTTCCAAATGCCGCGTAAGCACCGGCAAGTTCTAACGGTGAAATTCCTTCTTTTAAGGACCCGAGGGCGTATGACTCATAAAGGGGTTCTTCGATTGATAACCCTAGATTCGTTGCAAACGTACCGGCATGTTCTCTTCCTACTTCTTTAAATGTTTTGACAGCAGGTGTATTCCATGAATTTTTTAATGCTTCACGCATTGATACGATTCCGTGGTACTGATTATTATAATTATGTATCACTTGATCAGACCCGGTATAGGTCATTTCTTCATCCTCAATTTGTTGGTAGGTTGACCATTTTAAATGTTCAATTGCGGGACCATAACTGAGGATAGGCTTAATCGTTGAGCCTGGTGAGCGTTGAATGTTTGTTGCATAATTGGATCTGCTCTTTCCGGACTCTTGATTTCGACCGCCGCCAATTGCTTTAATTTCACCTGTTTGATTATCAATAAGTGCTACTCCTGCTTGAAAGCGTTGGTCTGGGTACGAGACAAATTCATCTGAATTCAACACGTTTTCTACATGTTCTTGCGCTTGTTTATCATAGGTCGTATAGATTTTAAGTCCGCTGTTGTAAATCATGGAAGCATCTATCTCTTCAATGCTCTCAAGTTCTTGATACACTTGGTCCAGAAATGCATCTGACATCTTATCATGATTTCTTTTTTCTTGTATCATGTCTTCTACCGAAACATCTTTAGCCTTCTGATACTCTTGATCTGTTATAAACCCATGATCGTTCATGGCAAATAGCACTGTATTCCGACGTTCTTCTGCCGAATCAGGATTTTGATAAGGATCATAATCTGAAGGACGTTGAGGAAGCCCAGCCAATAAAGCTGCTTCTTCAATTGTTAATTCACCGATCTCTTTGCCGAAATACGTATCAGCTGCAATCACAATACCGTAAGCACCGTTACCAAAATAAATTTTATTTAAATAGAGTTCAAAAATTTTATCTTTGCTATATTCTTTCTCTACTTTAAGAGCAAGATAGGCCTCTTGAACTTTTCTCTCCATTGTCTTCTCTGAAGTTAAAAGGGAATTTTTCACGACTTGTTGAGTGATCGTACTCGCCCCTTCAGAACCAAATCCACCCTTTATATTGGATATAACTGCTCCGACAATCCTTTTAAGATCGAGACCTGAATGCTCATAAAAACGAACATCTTCGATTGCGATGAATGCATCTTGTACATGTTGCGGAACATGCCCAATTTTCGTAGACTTACGATCTTCACCATTGCTTAAAGTATCTATTGGCTGATCATTGTGATCATATAATGTCGATGAGTTCGAATAACTAAAGGCATCGTCATCAATCTTAGGCACGCTTTGAACCAAGCCAAGCAATTGATAGCTACTGACTAACCCAGTTATAAAGAAAAATAGTAAGAAAACGATAAATACTCTTACGATAAAACGTTTATTTGGGGTCTTCTTGTTTGTTACAGATTCTTTCTCCATAAGTTATCCTCCCTCTATAAAGTTAGAGATAAGTTACGGTCTATCTTCCCTATTTCACAGAAACAAAACAACTAACGAGTAAATACTATACGATGATAATAAAAAGGCTTAGGTAAGAGACCTAAGCCTTTTATAGATACATTAAAGAATACTAATAATAATTCCGATAACGACAATTGCTCCAATGACCGTTAAAATCGTGCGTAGCATTTTCATTACCCTCCTTTTTGTTTTCACTTATTGAGAGTTACTACCTCCTATGTGCTTTCCAAGGTTTAGTCGTCAAAATAATTATGTTGTACATCTATGATCATCCAGCGATCTTCTTGTTTTGCTAGAGTAAATTCAACTTGGACATGTCCCATAAAGTCATTGTTATGTTCCTGCGTAACAGTTGCTGATCCATCCCCGTTCGTAGTAACCGTAAATGGTTGGCCCTCTTCTAGAAAGGTAGGTGGCTCAGTAGCTACGACAAACAATCCACCTTTTTTTTCAGTAAAGTACGCATCGACTAACGAAGTCGCTAATTCTACTGACATCAATTGTTGGAAATATTCTACTAGTTCTTGTTTTGTTGTATAATTGTTTAGCTTAAGCGTATCGTTTGTATCATGGACAACAGCTAGAAAAGCTCGTTCGTATTCAGTTAGCACCATTTTCACACTTTCTTTCTCAAAAGTGTCTGGCTTATCGCCAGTTTGGTTCCTATCTTCTTGTTCTTGCGCTTGTTTTACATCATCGGCTTGTACAATCGTTTTTTGCTCACTCACTGCTTGAAGGAGCAATCCGATGACTACTACAATCATTAATGTCTTCATTAATAACACCCTTTCCACTAGGGTAATTTGGGAGTATAGTAGATAAATCTTTTTATACTAAAATCGTGTGAACCTCTATTCAAAAAAAAGGTTTTACTTTCTATAAAGCTTTCTTCAAACCATCTAACTGCTGCATATACTTTCCCTCTTTAATCATTTTTTTCATATTTGCTAAATAGTTTGTCAAACTTGGCTGAATCTCTTCCTTTGGTTCTAACGATCGTGGGTCCAAATATAACAGATGAACGACCTCTTCTTTTTTGTCAAACACGTGAGCCTGAATGCCTTTGCGCTTTTTTGAAGTAAATAATAACTTATACATAAGTTTCAGTCATCCTTTCTTTTATCTTTGATTTTCTCCTTGATCACTTACCTAGGTAATACCCATTCGCTATACCTTTAAACCTTAAGATTCTTTTCGTTTAAACTTGCGGTTGGTAAGATATCCTACATGGATGCACAGGGACGGTTCTTGTGCTTCATAGGGATGCATGAGAACTGATAAGCTTCCTTAATTCTATATACCCCGTTCGATCCAGCTATCATCTACTGTATGTAGCAACTCTACTGTTCTTAGAGGAAGCACGAGAACCGTCCCCACGCTTCCAATCACTCTTGACTTCCTCATTTCAAACTACCTCTTAAATAGATTTTACCTTTATTTGAGATAGGTATGTCTATATGAGGTGGGTTATTCTGAAAACCCGCTTTGTTAGTTAAAAAGCTCTCCTGCTGCTATTGCCAGAACGCCCCCGTTAATTTTAATTGCTCATTCCAATTTCTTTTTTGAAACTACTAATTTGGTGTGATTCGTTTGATTTTTGAATTCTGCTCGTATTTCTTCTTGACGTTTATTCCAATTTTTCTGTGGGCTTTTATCTCTTTCGTATTCCATTAATTTTTCTCTCATTAACATTTGTTCGTATTCTTTACCCTTATCTACACATTCCTTCCATTTAAAAATAAATGCATAGTCTTTTAAAATCATGTATAATAAAATTATTATTTTCTCAGAATAAAAAAGACTGAGCGGTGCGAACACTCAGTCGATGTAACTACATGCCGCTTTTAGTGCGGCTGTCCAAATAAGATTCACTTTGAAATAGCTCACCTTACTTGCCGGCAGGGTGGCTATTTCTTTTTGTGTAGATAGACGACAATGGTTATGATTAGTGTTAGCATTGCAATTAATACTAGACTAAATTGCGCAAGTAGACTAATTGCTTCATATGCCGTCATCTGCCTCACCCCCTTTCAAGGGAGTTCAGCCGCCACCATGCTTAGGTAGTTACCATTTTATTATAACGAACACACGTTCCTATTTCTACTTTTAATTTTCCCTTAATCGAAACTAGTAGAAAAGTACTCCTACGTATGATTACTAGTGACACCAGACCCAAAGCCAACTTTCTCTAGCAGCAGAGCTGGTTAAGTGGGACAGAATAAAATAAAGCTTCTTTTCCTCTCAATGTAGCCATTCCTCTTTCCCATGTTGCAGATTCGGCTTCTGCTCCTCCTAATCAAGCCATTCCTCTTTCCTCAAGAATGGGACAGTGAACCTGTCCCTACTGTCCCTTCGTAGCTTTTAAGATAAAAGACCGAACGATTATTTAAGAGTTTGTTGATTCCTCTTCCACATTCCACCTCCTTTTCACGCCATCAAAAAAACAAAAAAACCCACCGAGCATCAGAATAGCAATCTATCCCTCTGCTCAGCAGGTCTTACGTTCCCAATTGGGTCAACGAACCTGTCCCTACAGTCCCCCGCGTTCGTTTAGGAAGCACGAGAACCGTCCCTGTGCTTCCCTGCTTCCCTGTGCTTCCCTGTGCTTCCCCCGTTACATTTTATCTGGTGCTTTTATTCCCAGTAATCTCAGTCCTTCTTTTAAAACAATCGTAACTGCCTTTACTAATGCAAGTCTACTCTCTAAAAGGTGATCATCAGTGAGAACTTTGACATGGGCATAATATTTGTTGAACTCCTGAGATACATCTATAAGATATTTTGCAATTTGCGAAGGTTCATGCTGAGAAAAGCTCTTTTCAATAACAACAGGAAACTCCATGAGTCGTTTTAGAACAAACCAGCTATGACTGTCTGTTAGTCCATCAACATTCAAACTTTTTTCGTTATACTTTGCTTTTTCTAAAATCGAACAAGCCCTTGCATGAGTGTATTGTACATAAGGTCCTGTCGTTCCCTCGAATCTCAACATGTCATTGAGTGAAAACTCGACATTATTTTGTCGTTCATTTTTTAAGTCATGAAAGATAATTGCGCCCACACCAACCATTTTAGCTACTTCCTCTTTGTTTTCTAGATCAGGATTTTTAGTCGCAATGCTTAGTTTTGCTAAAGCGATCGCTTCTGTAATCACCTCTTCTAAAAGCACCACTTTTCCCTTTCGAGTAGACATCTTTTTGCCATCTTTCAGAATGAAGCCAAATGGAATATGCTTCAACCCTTTAGCCCATGAATAACCCATCTTTTCTAAGACAAGAAAGACTTGTTTAAAGTGTAAGCTTTGCTCATGACCGACTACATAAATCGCTTGCTCGAAGTTGTAATTTTCATATCTGTAAACAGCAGCAGTCAAATCTCGAGTGGCATACAACGTCGCTCCGTCCGATTTCTTGATCAAACATGGTGGTAGGTTTTCCTCCGTTAAATCAACGACTTCTGCCCCTTCGGATTCAGTAAGGAGTTGTAAAATTGTTAGCTGCTCAATTGTACGGTCCATCTTGTCATTATAAAAAGCCTCCCCTTGGTACGAGTCAAAGGTAACATCCAGTAATTCATATATTTTAAAGAACTCTTTAAGTGATTCATCTCTAAACCATTTCCAAAGAGCTAGAGCCTCTTCATTACCTTCTTCTAATTTTAAAAACCATGATCTAGCTTCGTCTTCTAGAGAAGGATTTGACTCTGCTTCAGTATGAAATTTCACATAAAGTGCCAATAACTCTTCAATTGGATTTTCTTTTACATTACTCGCGTTACCCCATTTTTTATACGCGACGATTAGTTTTCCGAATTGAGTTCCCCAATCTCCTAGATGATTAATTTTTTTAACAGTGTAACCACACTTCTGGGCAATAGTTGAAATAGCATTGCCGATTACTGTTGAACGTAAATGTCCCATTGAGAAAGGTTTAGCAATGTTAGGAGAGGAAAAATCAATTACAATGTTTTTACCTTCCCCCATCTGAACAAAACCATAATTTTTGTCTTCCATTAAAATTGTTTCTAGAATTTCTTTACTAACAGTTTGCTTGTTTAGAAAGCTGTTTACGTAAGGCCCATTTGCGACAACTGTTTCGAAAAGGGGATGTTGGATTTTATTCGCTAATTCCAATGCGATCGCCTGTGGAGACTTCTTTAAGATTTTAGCAAGAGAGAAACAAGGAAAAGCCAAGTCACCTTGTTCTTCAAACTTAGGCTTCTCAATTAACTGTTCCACTTCACTTTGAGAGAGTGAAGTTACATGCAATGCAATTTCTTCGGCATAAAGCCTTTTTAATTTCAACTAAAACACCTTCCTTTGCTTTATAAAATAAAAAAATCCCGCCTCCTACTAGAGACGAGATTACCCGCGGTACCACTCTTTTTGTTCATCATGAACCTTCTTACTATACTTGTAACGGTTTTAACCGGCTAAACCCTACTGTTTTCAGGTTGCTTCTCAGAAGTGCGCTTCATTATGATATGACTATTAGGCTTCCACCATCCCTAACTCGCTTTAGACATTGTCATAACTACTCTCTTCATCACAGAATTTTCATATTTTTCATATCAGGAAGCGGTGGGACGGTTCTCGTGCTTCCTCTCCCTTTATACCGCGCCAGTGGGTGGCTCGCTGAACCCCGAGAAGCAGTGGGATGGTTCTTGCGCTTCCAGAAAAATAAAGAGAAGTTCTGTTAACACCTTTCTACCCTCTATCAAAACTACTATGAACGTGACAGTTGTACCGCCTATAATTTTAGGAAAACCATGTTTGGACTGTACTTCTACATGCATAGTGGCTCTCTTTTCCTCAAGAGAAAGCACGAGAACCGTCCCTGTGCTTCCTCGGCTTCCTCGGCTTTTCTTTTGGGATCGTCAGGAGATTTCCTATCAAATACTTACTAAATGGAATATAGGAAAACATTTTTGATACTACAATTGATCCAATCGTACAAAAAACAGCAGCAAATAAAAAATAGCCTAGTGGACTAAGAAAAGCAATGGTTGGTAAATAATAAAGAAATACTTTATGAATTAAGTAAATCGTAAAAGAATATTTACTTATTAGCAGGATCGTCTTTGGTGTCCTCTTTAGTTTGGAAGTCCAGGTAATGATCAACAATATAACACTCACCGTATAAAAAATGTAGTCTACTCTTTTCGATGAAACCTCTGGTAATATGTCGCTTCTTACCAAGAAAACAATCAAAAAGAGTGCAAGTACAGGAGTTATCGTTAACACCATTTTATGCTCTTGAAGCTTTTTCTTAAAAGCCTCATAATTTTTCCCACAATAATAGCCTAAAACAAAGTAAAAAAGCCACCCAACACAAAACAGCCAATACCCTCTTTGCCAAACATACTCTCCCACAGATGTTTGAACTGGTTCTGTAAAATTAAAGAAGATTAGATAGCTTGCATTTATGATAAAAGCTATGCTTAAAACTCTAGCAGGAGACCACTGTTTTAAGTATTTATGAAAGAGTACGTGTAGCAAGTAGAATTGAAAGATAATTAAGATAAAGTAGCCAGTGTACCCTCCTAAAAATAAATTCAAGACAACTTGCTGAAGAAATTCATATTGGGACTTACTTTCAATTGCTGCAAATACCACGGCCATAAAAGCAAATGGTACTAATAAATATTTAATACGTTTCCGAAAAAAGTCTTCAGGAACTCCATTTGGATAGGCATGAGCAAGCAGCATTTCAGAAAGAAAGACAAAAGCTGGGGTTCCAAAAAACGCCATAAACCTTATAAAAATTAAGACATATTCATCAAATTGAGAAATCGAATGATCGTAATTGGTTAATGTCGTGTTAACAGCATGTGTCAAAACAACTGCTAAGCAAGAAATTGATCTAAGCCAATACGCTTCCTTTATGATTGATTTATCTCCCAATTAGACCTCCCCCTCTCATTTAACCATTTATGAAAAGATTGGTCCAAACCTTCCCTGATTAATCATGTTAGATGTAATTTGATTCATAGTACCTATTTAGTCGCTTCAGAACAAGCTGTTTAAACAATCTTTTAGGATTTTTTATAATTTAAAGAGGAAGCGGTGGAGGAAGCGGGGGGACGGTTCTCCCCATGCTTCCCCCTACTTCCCTGAATAGTCTTAGCAAAATTAGAACAAAATAACAGGAAAGTTGGGAGGGGATACGTTTGAATATTTATAGAAAGAAGCTTTATAAAAAGCTACTTAATGATAAACAAAACGATCATGTTCAGACCCCAACTGATTCACATTTGAATGAGGAGCCATTACAAGAGAATTTACAAGAGAATTTGGATAGTATTATGCAGGAATTTGGCCACTCATCTGATTTTGTTAGTCGGAAGTTTATATTGGGTCATCCAAGGTCAATTCATGTAGTAGCCCTATATATAGAAGGGTTAGCAAACGAAGATTTGGTTAATGAACTCATTACTCATGCCCATTCTTTATCCTTAGAGTCAGCTGAACTATTGGAAATCGAAGAAAATGAGAAATCTTATATTGAAAATACCTTTAATCTCACAAGAGAATTGGTATCAACTGTTGGAAGCGTAAGTGTCGTTAAAGATTATCGGAACGTTCTCGCCTCTCTTTTGGATGGAAATACGATTTTGTTATTTCAAGGTATGAATCATGGGTTAATTGTTAGTACATTAGGCAGTAATTATAGAGCCATCACTGAACCTACTTCAGAAACAGTAGTGAAAGGCTCTAAAGAGGGATTTATCGAATCGGTTAGTGAGAACACAGCAATGATGCGTCGACGTCTGAAAACAAGAAAACTAAGAGTAGAAAGAAGAAAAATGGGTGATCTCTCAAATACGGATATAGCCATCATGTATATAGATGGCATTGTAAATGATAAGGTTCTAGATGAAGTAAGAGAACGCTTAAATAACATCAATGCTGAGGCTATTTTAGAATCCAACCATATTGAAGAGTTGATTGAGGAAAAAAGAATCACTTTATTTCCTACTGTGCTTAGCACGGAAAGGCCAGATCGGTTATCTAGAACCTTAACGGACGGAAGAATAGCCATTTTTGTGGAGGGAACACCATTTGCTCTCGTTGTTCCTAATGTATTTCCTGACTTCCTTAAATCAACGGAGGATTACACATCTCGCTATAGCATAAGTAGTTTAATAAGAATTTTGAGATACATCACTTTTCATTTTTCATTATTTAGTTCGCCTATATATATTGCATTAATTACATATCATCAAGAAATTATCCCGACTCATTTCTTGATTAGTCTTATGGCCCAACGTGAAGGGGTTCCTTATCCAGCTTTAATTGAGGCCATGTTATTAGAAATTACATTTGAAATTTTAAGAGAAGCAGGTGTTCGTATCCCTCGGGCGATTGGTCCGACAATATCAATCGCTGGAGCTCTCGTTATTGGTGATGCAGCAGTATCGGCAGGTTTGGTTTCTCCTGCTATGACAATCATCGTTGCTTTGACTGCCATTTCAAATTTTACAATCCCTTCATATACTTTGGCGAATACGACTCGAATTCTACGTTTTTCATTTATGATTGTGGCGTCTATTTCAGGTCTTTTTGGGGTGGCTTTAGGGTATTTTATTATGATGGCACACTTATGCAGCTTACGGTCATTTGGACTTCATTATTTATCACCATTTGCCCCATTTTATTTAGCTGGCAATAAAGATGCCATTCTTCGGTTTCCGTTTTCTCTATTAGAAAAAAAGAAAAAGGCTAATACTTTTAAAAACTAATGATTCGTGTAAATGAGTTGATGATATGAAATCTAGTTGGTCAAAGGGAATGTCCATTCTATGTATGGCAGTAATCATACTTTCAGGGTGCTGGGATCAAAAGGAATTAGATAACATTGCTTTAGTTACTAGTGTTGGAGTTGATACAGCCACTGAAGAAGATATGTATCTTTTTACGTTTCAAATTCTCATCCCGCGTCAAGTGACTCCAACCATTGGAGGAGGAGGGGGAGACCAGGCCCCTATTACCATTATTACTCAAAAAGGAAAAACGATGTTTGAAGCAGTGCGCAGAGCCGCTCAAAAGACACCAGGTCACCTGTATTTCCCTCATATGCAATTGATTGTATTCAGTGACGAAGTAGCTAAGGAAGGTGTAAAAGGATTTTTAGACGTATTTGAAAGAGATCACGAATTACGCCCTCTCACTACTGTAATCATTACCAATGGAATTGCGGCAAAGACTGTTTTAAGCACTCTGACTCCGATTGAAATGAAACCGTCTGAAAGCTTGCTTGAAATAAGTGAAATGAGTGTAAAAAGAGGGGCTTTTACAGCTAGAGTTGATATTGATGAAGTCATTAAGGCTGTTGGGACAGCAGGGAAAGATCCCTTTATCGGAGGAGTGAAAGTGATTGGAGAACCCCCTGAGGATAGTACTACTAATATTCAACAAGTCGAGCCCAAAGCTGTTATTGTTGCCGATAATATTGCCGTTTTTCAAGGTGATAAGCTGAAGGGTTGGCTACAGGAATATTCTGCAAGGGGGTTATTATGGGTGCTAGGCAAGGTGGAAAGTACGATTGTAAATGTGGAGTGTGAAGAGAAAGAAGAGAGTATTAATGTAGAAATCATACGGTCAAAGTCTCAGGTTATTCCTCTATTAAATAAGGATCAACCAGAATTTACTGTTAAGATATTGGCTGATGCAAACATAGGCGAAACGGAGTGTTTTATTAATTTAACAGATTCGAATGAAATTGATTTGATTCAAGAAAAGGTTATGAAAGTAGTTAAGAAAGAGGCAGAAGATGCTATCTCTGAAGTACAGAAGCATCAGAGTGATGTTTTGGGTTTGGGAGCAGCTGTATTTCAGCAGGATCCAGAACAGTGGGGATATTGGGAGAAGGATTGGGACAATCATTTTAGTAACGCAAAAGTGAATGTGGAAGCTCAAATATTTATTCGTCAATCTGGTTTACGCAATAAACCACTTGAGATACAGTAATGAGCTTCATTAGACATGAGAGATCGAACGTTACTAATACTGTGAAATGAAAGGGATGTTAATTCAAGTGAAGAAAGAAAGAATTAACGCATGGCAACTGTTTTGCTTAATTGTTTTATTTGCATTCGGTACAGCTCTTGTCGTTAGCTATGGAGCTGAGGCGGGACGGGATGCTTGGCTTGCGATCTTCATGGGTGGCTCAGTGGGAGGAACCGTTATTTTTTTTATTTATGGCTCTCTCTATAAACTATTTCCTACGCTTTCGTTAATTTCATATTCCCAAAAAATAGTCGGGAGATGGATTGGGGGTTTGTTGGGGCTCGTTTTCATCCTTTATTTTCTTCATGGTTCTGCAAGGGTTCTCAGGGATTATGGAGATTTAATTAGTGCATCAATGTTTACGAGCACACCCTTATTTTTCATACATTTCTTAATGATACTAACAATGATGTTAGTATTGAAACATGGCGTTGAAGTTCTAGGAAGAATGGCAGAGCTTTCTTTTATTCTTATTATTGTGTTAGGTTTTTTAGGGGTTATTTCCGTTTTAATGTCGGGTAAGGTAGAGACTGAGAATTTATTTCCTATTTTAGAAAATGGTCTTTGGGGGCTGTTTTCCACTTCGTTTCCAAGTTTATTTGTAGTTCCTTGGGGAGAATTGTTGGCCATTACTTTACTTTTACCTTATTTAAATAAACCACGCTCAGTAATGAAGACAGGTTTATCAGCTGTCCTTTTTAGTACGGTCGTTCTAAGCTTCACCATTATGTTAAATATACTAGTTCTTGGTGCTGATGTATTTACTCGTTCCAATTTTGCTTTGTTTGACACAATTGGAAGAGTGAGCCTGATGAAATTTATTGACCGTTTGGATCCGATTGTTCTTTTAACCCTTATTATTGGGGATTTGTTTAAGATGGGGATTTTCTTTTTAGCAGCTGTTATCGGTACTGCGGATCTTTTTTATGTGAAGGATTACAAATCACTTGTTATTCCTATTGGGATAGTCATCTTGTTAGCATCCTTAACGGTGGCCGGGAATTTTGCGGAGCACGTTGAAATTGGAAGTGATATGCTTCCTCTTTATGTTCATCCCTCAATTTCAGTTATTATTCCAGGTTTATTATTGTTCATCGCGTTGATTCGAAAGCGTATGAAAAGAAGCTAAGCTTTTTTTGTGCTTATTTTTTTATAAACAGGATAAAGAATCGTTTTGAAAAGAAGAAACAATAAACTTATTAATAAAAGGTACACGACGGTATCCATCATCTTATACTGATGGACAAAAGATTCGATGGTAGGATAAATATTTCGACCAATCAATAATTGAAAAGAAAAGTCAACTAAATGAACTAGCAAAAGCAAAATTAGAAAAATTGTCAATATTTTCAAACTCACTCATCTCCTCTAGGTGGTTACACTTCTATGGTTGCAGTTTCCCTATTTAAATATTCTTTAATTTGATTTTTATTTGGATGAAGCAATAGTTGGAAGCAACGGGACGGTTCTCGTGCTTCCTAAGGATAAGGAGAAGTGCAGTAAACACCTCTCCACGCAACAACTACCGAAAGGCTGACAGTTATAACCTTTATAACTTTATGAAAACCGTGCTTTAGCCTGTCTCCACTATACGTAGTAATTCTCAGTAATTCTCTTGTTCTCTAGAGGAAGCACGAGAACCGTCCCCGTGCTTCCAGTGCTTCCAAAATCAATCAACATAAATAATTTCAAAATTAGAAGAAATTAAATTCATATCGTCCAAATTCCAATCAAACATTAAAATTGCCGATTGTGCAGATTTATGTGAGAGAAGTCGTTTACCATTCTTAATAACCAAGCTTTCTGCTTCCCAAAAAGAAACAGTTGTATCTTCCCCAGTACGATTACACACAAATATAGGCAATCCAGTATCGATGGACCTGTGCTCCCACTCACCATTTGGTCCGTGCAAACCTGGCCCCCAAGATGAAGGAGCAACTAGGATTTCTGCCCCTTTAGTCAACAGTGTATCCGCAATATTTTTTGTATAGGAATCTGCACATATCAATACACCAACTTTTATATACCCCAAATCTATTGGTTCAATCACCTCACCTGATGCAGACCAATTATCTACCCTTGCAATCTTTTTTTGTTTTCCTATTAATTCACCTTTCTCATTTATCACGAAAACTGAATTGTATAGTTTATTATCCTGTTTTGATTTATCTGCACAACCAATAAATACAGTTGTTTTTAGCGACCCAACAATGTTATAAAAATGAGTCATCCATTTATCAGGTTGTTGTTTAATCCAATCCGTTCCAATGATATGAGTAAACTGTAATCCGCTAGTAGCTAATTCTGGAGTTATAACCCAATCCACATTTTTTTCTGATGCTTGTTTTACTGCCTTTTCTATAAGATTTTGATTATATTTAATATCACCAGCAATAGGTAATAAATGCAATAAAGCAATTCTTATTTTCCTCACCAAACTCCTCCTATTGGGCATCTAAAATTTCTCCCATTAAGATAATATTACTATGTTTTTTTACCTTGGTGTGATTTGCCACAGTATAAACTTAACCGTATATGCAACCTTAATGTATTTATTTATACATCATTGTTAATTATCATAGGGGTCTTAAACATTAGAATAGAAGCCCAATAGTAGTGCCAAGCATAGGGACAGGAACTTGTCCCCCAAAACCTCTTTTAACGATGCATCTGGCAATCCCACACCTCCAATTGTAAACATTTTATTAAGGAAATAAAGAAAAATGATCAAAAATCTCTAGAAAATTACGCCCGTTTCCATTCTCAATATGTAAAATTCTGTAACATATAAAAAATCAGTTTTGGATTTCCAATTGTTGTCTATAATACGGGTGATACTTGTTTTTACGTCACAAAGAGAAAAAGAAACCGAGCATACAGAATTGAATTGGAAGCTGTTCGATTAGTTAAGGAGATGATAGCAATGGGAGAATTGCGAAAACAAGTAGAAGCTCGTAAAGAGAAACTGATTAAAAAGCTTATTAACCTAGGGATCTACAAAAGTGAAGACAAACACTTATTTGAACTAACCCTTACAGATATTGAACAAATTTACACGTCCATAAAAAAGAGAAAATCATCAGGTACGGAGGGACAGGTTTATTGTCCCAAAATCACTTCAACTTAGGACAAGGTGCTTGTCCCCTTATCCTTTGGAACCCGATGAGGGGATCAGTTCTTGGAGAAGCATGAGAACCGTCCCCGTGCTTCCAAAAACTTCACTAACGAATGAACGCCAATTCTCTATTAGCGAGTGCATCCTTTAACCATAGAGGATGCATTTTCAATAAGTCTTGCGGTAGGTTTTGTGGTTCAAAAAATTTAATTTCTAATGACTCAGAAGAATTACATCGTAGATCTCCACCAGTAATTTCAGCAAGGAAACAAGTTGTTATAAAATGCACTACTTTACCATTTGGATAAGCAAACACCTGTGAGTTAGGGTCAGAGTACACACCAATGAGCTTTTTAATTCTTATATCTAAATTAGTTTCCTCTTTCACCTCTCTGATAGCGGCTTCAGAAACTGTTTCCCCTATCTCTATATGTCCTGAAGGAATACCCCATAACCCTACATCTGACCTTTTCTGCAACAAAATTTGTTTTTCCTCATTTAAAATAATAACTGCCACCCCAGCTTTTAAATCATTGATTCTTTTCATACTATAAACCTCCTTAAAATAATAAAAAAGGGTCCGAGGGGAAAGAATTCAACGCATAACAAATACGTTGAACCTTTCCCCTCGGACCTTTTATGTCAATAGGTGCCTTTTACACACGGTAAAAGATGCAGCCCTCGGTCACTGACCTACCTAGATAGCGGAACCCTAGCTGCAATTTTCCAGTTCACTTTTTATTTTACAGCTAATTCTTAGGAGATAAAAGATATTCCTTCACTACTACCTGTTACTTTAATAACAAATATCAATTTTAAATTTCTTTAATAATCTCTACTCTGTGATATGAAAAAGAGTGACAATTTATTAGGAAGCACGAGAACCGTCCCCGTGCTTCCCCTTAATTCTCTAAAAGACAAAGGGTATACTGATAGTACAAGAGGAGGCGGAAACCGAATCGGAAGAATGATTTTCGAAAGCAATTGAACTTGAACTTATAAAAAAGGGCCCAGATGAGTTTGCTTATCTCAAAAAGATAAAAAACGATTGAACAGCAATACAATAAAAATTACATTTTTGCGAAGATGGAATGTCAATTTAGTTACCCCATTGTGATTAAAAACCAGATGGTTCATTAAGAAGAAACGAAATCCCTTCTTTATGTATCTCGGATCAACCTTTTTATTATATTAAAATAATGTCCCATTCTATAAAGGTGTTGTTCAATTATATTGCCCTTTTCATGAAGAAAGATGCTTTCCTAATTTCAGAAAAGCGCCCTTTCGTTGAAGATTAATAATATTATGGAATGCAACTTAATCCGGCCTACGCATTACTTTGCGGTCTATGACAAGAACCCTGTCACCAAGCCTAAAAGAAGGAATAGATTTATTAAATATCGAATATATATATTTGTGGATTAATTTCCCATTCGCAGCTCCCTCCTTTAGAAGAGAATTCTAGTCTTTGGATAGCATATTATTAATTAAGTTAGAGATGTTTAACCATATTGGTCCTATCGGCAAACGTAATGAATGAAGGGAGCTTCTAAATGAAGGAATTAACAGACCTTTTGAAAAAAGAAAAGGCACTTACTCTCACGGGGTTTTTAGGATTGGTTTTAGGAGGATTATGTCAGAGTTACATTCTTTTATTTGGGGCTCAGGTTGGATTGGAAGGTGATTTAGCCAAAGCCGTTTCATTTAATATTGCTTTAGGGATTTTTTTGCTCACCACAGCTATCATCGTCTCATTTGCAAATTTTTCACATAAAGCAAAGATGATCTTTCGATGCTTCTATATTATCACTGCACTTTATAGTTATGGAATCGAAACAATACAACACTTTAGAGGGATCGACCCAAGATTCACTCAAGTAGGAAGTCCTTTAGATGGAATATTTGGTTTACTATTTGGATTAGTCTCCATAGCAATGATTGTATTTTATGTTATTTTGGCAATGCAATTTTTTCGCAAGGATAGTATGAAAACAGAACGTTCAAGAGTGATTTTAGGGGTTCGATATGGTATGTTTTCAACGATGCTGGCTTTTGCAGCAGGAATATGGATTATTACAATACAAAGTAGATTTATAGGAGAAAGTGGCAATATTATCTGGCTTCACGGTTTAGGGTTTCATGGTTTGCAATTAGTTCCTTTAATCGCTTGGTTATTGGAAAAACAGAGTCGTTTTATAGGGATGCGCATGATCCATTTGAGTGGTCTATCTTGGTCTTTTTTTATAATATTAATTGCCTTACAAACCATGCTTGGACGGACAATTTTTGAAATGTCATATATCATGATCGGTACTGTTATCTTTTTCGTCATTTCAATCGGTATTTTAGCTATAGTTATTTATACAGTATTAAAAGATAGAAATATAAAAACTAGTATATCGCAAAATGTATAGAAACAAACTGCCATTAAAAAGTGCTGCTGAAGATATCGGCATCACTTTTATTTTTTTGGGCATGAATGTTATAAATAATGTAGGTTTATAAAGTTTGATTAAAATGATGCTAATAACCTTGATAAACGAACAAATAGTAATAGCGTGTTTTGAAAAAAGATTGATCAAAACACGCACTTATTATTTTCAATTGAATTTATTCTTTTATAAAAAAGGTTGATTATTCCTTTGGGCTTTCCTCCATTAAAGCGCCCGATTGTGGAATATCATTATTTGTTATTTCAGGTGTATTGATTTTCAATTCCTGTCACGTTCAATCTTATTTAAACTTCTAAAGACTAACTAAACTCCAAACTGTTTTAAATGATGATCAAGGTGCTTGTAAATTCCTTTTCCCCATTGTTCGGTAGTAAGTTTACCGAAAAAAGGATGTGGATGGATCGTACACTTCTCTGGACCATTATTTTGGAAGGTTATAATTTTTTGTTTCAATTTTTTCTTTTCTGTTTCAAATTCTTTTTCTTCTACTATCAAAATGGTTGGAATTGTAGACATATTTTGGGCTAATGGCTTGTCGTTATAAAAGATTGGTTTCACAAAGCCTCCTATTAATCTCCCTAACCAATCTCTCGCAGGAAAGGATTTTCCCATTGCAATATCTTGAAAAGATGAGCAATGTGCTAGCATTTGGGCAACACTCATTTTACCCCATTGCTGTTTTGCATTTGAATTTAATTTGTCAATACGGTTTAAAATTTCCTCTGAATACAATGGATTAAAAATATTTTTCAATTGTACACCTCTCTTTACAAATTTCCTTTACATCAAGAAAGAATGCAATCATTCCCTTAAATTAAGTATTAGATCCTAAAAAGTAAACTAGAAGGTTTTATTGCCGGGACTAGATGATTCAAAATTCAAAAGAATCTTACGAAAGAGGGCATTATTTTTTGAAAAAGCCCGAAAGCAGAGGCAGAAGGGTTTTTCCGTTAACCATGTGGTCTTTGCCTGCAAGTTGTACAAACTTTGCGTTTGGAATTGCCTTCGCTAGTTGGCGGCCGACATCATGCATTGAGGATGGACTTTTCTCGCCAACGATGATTTGTGTTGGTACGGAAACTCGAGTAGCTCGTTCAACAGGAGGCATGTCCTGAGTTAGAGCAATATCATAAGCAAGGGTTGGAGCTAGTGCTTTCATAGTTCTCCAGCCGGGCAATAGAGGCAATAGCAAAACAAATACTTTTGGCATCCCAATACCTTTCAAAAAGGTGCTCATTGCTTCTGCATTTTTCCCTTTATCGAGAAGTTTGTTTATTTTTTGGCTTAATTGATTGTATTCGACCTTTTTTTCCTCGTCACGTACATATGGAGCATCATACATAATTACTTTTTGCACTTTGCTGCCAAGTTGAAGTGCAGCCTCAAGTGCTAATACGGCACCCGAAGAATGGCCATACAAATACGCCGTGCCGCCTGCTGAATCAATCATGGCTTCGATATCCTCTATTTCACGTTCCATTGTATAAGGCAGTGTGTTTTCGCTATTGCCGCGTCCACGTCGATCGTAATTGTAAACAGTGAATTCAGTGGCAAATATTTTGGCATCTTGCACTATCGGCTTAAATGAGCGGTGGCAGCTCGCTCCCGTTATGTAAATAAGAGCTGGACCATTACCGTAGACATCGTACGCTAAAGTTGTACCGTCCTTTGACTGGGTTGTTTTCATATATATCTCCTTTTTCTCGAAAAATGTATGAATCTTACTCCGCTACATCCAACAACATGTTAATAAATATACTGCCGATACATACATTAAATACCATAAACATTAATTTCTCCACCATCAATAAATTTCCTGCTGTCATTCAACAATCTGGCCCTTAAATGAAAATCGAGCGCTATCCCTGTTTCAGGAAAGCTCACCTTATTTAGACGATTATAATTACTATGATCCAAGTGAATATCCTGGAAAAGATGAGTTTACGATTGACGTTGACTTATCCGTAAAAGAAAAACGAGTCGCAACAGATTACTTTGCAGTCAACATTTACACCGAAACAGAGATTGGAAATGTTGAAGGTGTCAAGAGCGAACGTCATGCCGAAGTTGATTGGCTCGACCTTGCCGAAAATACGACGTACTCTTGGTATGTTGTTGCCGAAGATCAATTTACAGGTAGAACAGTCTCCGATATTTGGACGTTTACCAAAGGAGTAAATGAGGATGCTACACCTGGTAAGGGTAAAGGCAAGAAAGAGAAAGTGAAAAGGGAAGCAACGGGACGGTTCTTGTGCTTCCCTAACAATATAGAGAAGAGCTGTTAACACCTCTTATGTAACATATTATCGTAAGAGGAGCTGGGTCAATGTTTTTAACTTTATTAAAATCAAGCTTTGACTCGCAACCTATTGTATGAAGTAGCTCTCTTATTCTAGAGGAAGCGTAAGAACCGTCCCCGTGCTTCTCATCCTTCTCACTTTCATTAACGGGTCTCTGCTGAGTGGGGATCGGGAATACAAAAATTCGGAAAGATAAAATAAATAATAATGAAAAATAATTCCTAGTAATGTATAATATAATCATAAACAGTTAACGAATAAAAAAGACCAAGTGCAGCTAACACTCGGTCAGAACAACTACATGCCGCATGAAGAGCGGCTGACCAATTTTAAGTTTATACTGGAAAGAAGTAACCACCTACTCTTGGTCGGAGTGACGGGCGGTTACTTCTTTTTGTTGGTGACTAACGCGATGATCGCTACAATTGCGATAAACATTGTAACGATCAATATACCAAATTGAAATAGCGTATTTATTGCTTCATATGTCACCATATTTTAACACCCCCCTTCAAAGGGAGTGCCAACCGCCCATCAGCTTATGTAGTTGTATAGATAAGTCTAGCAAATCATTTTACTAAAATCTATTAATATTTAATTAATTTAAACTGTAAAAGAGGAAGCACGAGAACCGTCCCCGTGCTTCCTCCCGTGCTTCCCGTTGCTATTTAACGTGGACAGGGATTTTCAATTCATTAATTCTTGATCCGTCTTTCGCACTTTCTTCAAAGAGGATCACTCTACCTGAGTAATCAGACTCGTCATCAAGTTCAATGATGATTTCAAATTCCCCCCATCCAGGAGCCCCTTCACTAGCTGTTGTAAATCCTTCATCTAAAATGTAATGTCCATCTTCAAATTCATAGAGTAAAGTGCCTTCATATACGCGGGCTAATCCTCGCACAACGATACGGTCTTTCACTTCAGTATTTGGGGTCGGCTCATAAATTCGGAACGCTACGTTTTGCAAGACGATCTCCTGTGAATCTTTTTCATCCACCCATTGGTAGCTCTCAGGATCGTTTGCTTCGATCGGCTCACCAATATAAAGGTGCCCAAGCAGTGTTTCGACCTCTCTCCCCTCTACTAAAATTTGTGTCCGCTCAAATCCAAATTGCTCCATGATCATCGCAATTTGTTCAGCAAACATTAATTCCCCTGTTGAACCTAGATTGCTTTCCTGAATTTCTTTTGAAAAACTTACCTGAGCCATCCCATCAACGTCTTCCACATATTCGATGATCACGTCTGAATCAATTAACCCTACTAATTGTTCATGTTCAGGTCCGTTGATCCAAGCTTCAAGCGCTGACTTGGCTAGATGATCCCCCGTTCTTACATCAATCTCCTTTTCGATTCGATATGTCTCCATTAAGTCATTATCAGAGAAGTAGAGTACGACTTGATGTGTTTCAACCTCTTTGGCCTCAGGGGTTGGCGATAAATTCGTTTCATCAACAGCTTGCTCATCGACCTCTTCCGTTTTTTCATTCTGCTCCTCTTCATCCGGTTCAACTGGTGCCTCAGAATCTGTACTATTGTTACTACAAGCGCTTAAGAGAACGAGACAACTCAACAGGCTCATCATCATAAGCGTCACCATTTTTTTCATTATGAACTCCTCCTTGTATAGTTTAAATAGATCTTCCCTTTCTTCTACAATAGTCACCTTTTGTATCACTTGAATGTAAGAAATGTAACATTTTTGTTACTTACGTATTTCGAAAAAACAAATGGACGCAGGTTCCTTCCTTTTCAACTGTATCAATGTCTATCCGCCCCCAGTGCATCTCAACCATTTGCTTGACAATAGTTAAGCCTAATCCGCTTCCTTCTTGATTCCAGGCTGTTGCATCATTTGAACGGTAAAACGGTTCAAAAATGTGGGGAAGATCTTCTGGTGAAATTCCCATTCCTTGGTCGCATACACTGATCTTCGTTTCGTCCTTCTCACGTTTGATGCTAATTTTCACAGATTGATTTTGGTGAGAATAGCGAATCGCATTCGAAACGATGTTATCAAGTCCACGTAGAAACAAGGCTTGATCGACATATACAGAAATCGGCTCTACGTCAAACTCGAAAGTAAGTTGTTTGTCATCAGCCAGATGTTGAAAGGAATGCGTTAGATGCTGCTGGATGTCTAAAGCATCCAGTTGTTCTTTTTCAAGTGGAGTATCCGCTAGGCGATTCATTTGTAATAACTGCTCAACCATTTGTTTCATTTTTTGAACTTGAAATGTTAGGTCTGAAACAAACTCACGATAGGTTTCTTCCTTCTCACGTACATATGGCAGGTTTTCAAGAATCAGCTGCATGGTTGCCAAAGGCGTTTTTAATTCATGTGAGGATGTACTCAAAAACCGTCGTTGCCTTTCATCATACAAGTTTAATTCTTCCACCATATTTTGGGTGGCATCAATTAATTCTTTAATTTCATCACGTCGCCGATGTTTCAAAGAAAACGTACGTCGTTGTGGTGTGATTTTCTTTAATTGAACAATCATTTGTCGGATTGGTTTTGAAAACCAGGTTGAGACAAAATAAGAAATAAAAAAGAACGCAATTACAGCAACAAGAAGCGTTTGCACCATCCAGTTTTGAAACGATTGTAATTCATCGTACAGTTGGTCCGCTTCTTGTATCATTAATAAATAACCCTCATTTCCTGCCGAACGAAAGGGGAGTAACGTATGTTGGACATAGCCGAAGGAGTCTGTTTTAGAAAAGAAAGAAACCGGACTAGTATCTTGATCTAATATAGTCAGATTGACTGCTGTGCTTGGCTTAAGTTGCCCAAAACTATCTGCATAAACGTTTTTGTCAGCGTCTAGTAGGATCAATCTGCTTTTTAACCGTTCGCTGTATGTTCGAAGGTAACCAGTACTACGGTTGGGTGAATAAGGGTAGGTACCTTTTAGTTGATCCAGAACCGGTGTACCTTTGGCAACAGCAATTTGTTCATACCCTATTTGCAACCGCTGTTCATACGTCGTTGCTACAACCATGTATACGACAAGACAGACCACAATGAAAAGACAAGAAAAAATCAGCCATAATTGATAGTGGATTTTCATGTCTTTCCTCCAAACCGGTACCCCATCCCTCTTACGGCATGAAAGTATTTCTTCCCTGAAAGCTCCATTAATTTTTTCCGTAATCGACTGATCGTAACATCGACGGTTCGTTCACTATATTCTAGTAAACCACCCCAAACCTGTTCATATAAAAATTCCCGTGAATAGACGTTATCCGGTTTCTTCATTAAAATCTCCAGCAACTTATATTCATTGGCTGTAAGAGCAATGGATTGTTCCCCCAATATGATCAAGAGCTTTTCACGATCCAATTTAAGCCCTTCATATTGAAGCCACTGCTCCACACGTTGTTCATTACTCGTTGCTGCATTTCTTCTTAATAACGCATGGATTCTAGCGAGTAATTCGCGTTGATCGAACGGTTTCACGAGATAATCATCTGCGCCAAGCTCTAAGCCGATGATCTTATCTACAATTTCGCCTTTGGCCGTTAGCATCATGATCGGAACAGTTGATTCTTGCCGTATTTGTTTACAAAGCTCTAACCCGTCTTTTTTTGGTAACGTCCAATCTAATAAAATTAGGTCATATGCTTTTGATGTATACGATGCCCATCCCGCTTCCCCGTCATATTCTATATCTACTTGATATCCTTCTCGCTCAAGAAAAAAGCCAATGTTTTTAGCTAAAATTCGTTCGTCCTCTACGAGTAAAAAATGCTTCATTTAACTCCCCCCTCTTATTTAAATTATGCCATAAACGGTGCCTGGCACCTCTTTAAAATTTGTCGGGTTTTGCGGCTAACTCCTTTAACACTTGAACGAAGGTAGAAATCCCCCAAAAGAAAAACCACCAAAAAATAAAGCAACGAAAGCAACGGGACGGTTCTGCTTCTTCACCTTTATTTATACCCAAATAAAAATTTCTTCCCCCCATCACTTTAAAGAACTATTGCACTAGGTATGAATCTAGGGACAGGGACTCGTTAGCAGGAATTTGCACAATTGGCCCCCCTCTGTCAAGTAAACAGTGTAAGGTTAACAGAAGGGAAGCACGAGAACCGTCCCCGTGCTTCCTCATAGACTGGGTTCTACGGGACTTTTTATTTTCCATCCATCTATTTCAAAGCCACCCATTTTATTTAAAACATATTGAGTCAATTGCTCATAGCTCTTCATTAGTTCTAATTTCACATTCTCTTCTAACGCTTCAATAAACATGTTACTGAATATAGTATCTGGGAAAGTTTCTTTTAGATATTTTTTCTTATACTTCGAGTCCGTTAGATATGAATGGATTTGATAGTGAGGAATGAGTTCTAATCCTAGATAAGTACAATACTGATCAAATAAATTAGAAAGCGAATTATAGTATACGAGGTGAAAATCTGGCCTCTGTTGTTCATAACAATCTTGTAAATTATCCCAAGTGTCTCAAATTCCATATTTTTTGATTTCTAGTAATACTTGATTAGTGTTTTCATATTTCTTGTTTATCCATTCTTGTGCTTCTGTTTTTAACTCTTGAATGACATTATGCTTATCAAATAATACTTTTCCCGTAATAAACTGGACCATAGACATTGTCCTACGATCTCGATAATCATCTTGAAAGTACTTACGAATTTGCCTTGGTGGATTTACAAAATATTCGATAAGAAGACCATCAATAATCTTATTACCTCTTTCTCTCCAGTCAACATCATCAGATAAAATGATATGTATGTCTAAGTCTGATCGTTTAGATGGGTTACCGGTTATATAACTTCCGCATACGAGTGCTGCTGTTACATCACTTCTGTTTTTCCACTCATCAATAAACTTATTAAGAACAACTTCCCACATTTCCATCTATAAACCACCATCCTTTAAATTCCATTTTAACAAAAGGAATTCTATAAAACATTGTATATATTCATCTTAAGTTAACATTATGAGATGTTATAGACACCGAAAAAAGGATCTCCAAATCGAAGATCCTTAAATCAATATATATCTACTACAAGTTTACTGTACAATTACCCATCTACATAAAAACTTACCTTCTTTAAGAATTGCACCTCTAAACGACTCGTTTTTCCCAAAATCCCCTAGAGAAAAATGCAAAAACGGCCCTCCACGCTCACTAGAAAACATAGTTTTGCCGATGTGACGCAACTTCAATCCTTCGCTAAAGTAAACGTACCGGCTTAATACAGGAGAAAACGCGTTTTCTAAAAGGAAGTTTATGTGAATAGCAAAGAAAAGTCGTTTGAGGAAGTTTTGACGCTGTATCAATCGATCATCAGAAAGCAATTTGTCGCCTTACGTCTGTACAAAGATTATGATGAATTCTATCAAATTGGCTGCATCGCTCTTTGGAATGCGTATCAGAACTTCAATCCTGAAAAACAGCCTAATTACTTCGATTTGTTTTTGTGAGTTTTCTTTTTTAGAAGAAACGTGATAAAAGCAGAATAGATGTGACTAAAAAGAATGGAATAAATATTCTTCTAAAGGGAGATGTGCGAAGAAACATTCCTCTTCGTTGATTAACCCCTTCAATAACGCCTCTATAAATCCTTCCATTACAATCTCGAACCTCAACCATCCGTCCTTGATATGCCCAAGCTAAGCGGTCCATTTTTTCACTCCTTTTGTGTAATAGTATAAATCACTTATAATTTATGCTTTGATTCTGATTGAGGTTTGGACAAGTAACTAAATGAAGCAATTTTAATGAAATATCCTAGTGGGCATTAAGGAGGTTACAAAAAGCAGCGAACAGTTCGGGTACCGAGAGAAGCGTGGGAACCGTCCCCGTGCTTCTTGCGGCTAACTCCTTTAACACAACTTTGAACGCGAAAGCAACGGGACGGTTCTTGTGCTTCCTAATAATAAAGAGAAGCACTGTTAACACCCCTCATGTAACAACTACCGTAAGGGTGCTGGGGCTGTGGCAATGTTTTTAACTTTATGAAGACCACGTTCTACCTGGGATCCTATTAGCCTCTTGTTCAATAGGAAGCACGAGAACCGTCCCCGTGCTTCCGAGAACCGTCCCCATGCTTCTTTCTTCCAAAGCTACCACAACCATTGTATAATGAGGTCTGGTAATCTGAGAAACTTGCAGAAAATCTCTGATTAGGAGGATTCCAATCATGTTTTGTCATCATTGTGGAGAGAAGCTTGCTGATTCGTCCCGATTTTGTTCGAACTGTGGGAAAAAAGTCGTTCACGAGACACAGCAAAGCGACAACGAAAGTACATCTGAACACTCCGATTTCGATCATTCCCATTTTCCAATAGAGACAACAAACCAATCTGATTTAGCCGCAACTATAGAAGAAACTCCTGACGAAGAGCCATCACCAACTGCACAAGTACGATCCAAACGAAAAAATCGAAGCGGCATTTTCAAAAAACTTCCGATCCTTATCCCGATTATTAGTTTGCTTTTATGTGGCGGGGGCGTATCTGCTTACTACGTCATCGAAACCAATACAAATGAAGATGTGCTCATGCTGCAACAATCTGCAGAGGCCGCTGCGTTAGAGGGTGACTATACAAAAGCAGAAAAAGACCTACGCACAGCGCAAGAGCTGCGTCCTGCTTATGCTGTTTTGGAGCAAGATTTACAAGCGATCAATCGTGCTGCAAGTTATAATGCTGCTCTTGTTTCAATCAGTGACCATATTAAAAAACAGAAGTTTAAAGAGGCTGAAACTGAGCTGACAACGCTCAAGATTGACGTTGAATCTGAAGTCGATCCGCTATTTGAATCGTTTGCTGAGTTAATTGCAGCGTCTGAAGTGACGGTAACCGTTGGGAAAGTAAAGCAAGAGCTGAGCGAATTAACAATGGTTCAGGAGCTCGCTGACAAGCTAAACATTCTGCACACCTTATCCTCTGATGAGTCGGCTAAGGTAAAAGAACAAATTATCATGAAAATTGTTCAAATAACGAATGAAAATGCCGAAGTCCATTTACAAAACAAGCAGTTTTCTGATGCGCTGTCGAGTGTAAATAAAGGTCTTGAATATTCAACAGATAATGACACACTCTTAGCCTTTAAAGAAAAGATCAAACAGGAACAAGCCGCATTTGAACAAGCAGAAACTAAACGTATAGAACGTGCCATGGAAGCGGCTGCTAAAGAGGACTTGCAAAACCGCACTGCAGCTGTGGATATCACCTTTTTCGAAGCCGAAGTCGATGAATTTGGTGATCTCTTTTTGTATGGCAAAGTGACAAACGTAGCGACGAAAGACATCTCACAAATTACGATCTATTATACCGTTTACGACTTAGACGGCGTATACCTTTATGATAGCTGGACGTCTGTCTATCCCTATTCTTTACGACCTGGGGAACAAGGGTCATTTGATGATGTTGTTTACTACCTTTATGAAGATGTGAACGTGGAAATTGACAACATCACTTGGTATCTCGAGTAAGGAGGAGATTCATATATGAACAAACAATGGATCATAAGCGGCATCGTTACCATCCTCATTTGGGGCGCTGGCGTTTATGGATTTTATTTCATAAAGGATGCTGTTCCAAACAAGCTTTCTAACCCATCCACGATTTTAGCAAGCGAAACAATCGAACGAACGGAGGATTCTGTCGTGGCAGAATCCAAGCAATTAAAAGAGGTCATCCATGAAACGCAAAAGCGAGTTGTCCATATTGAAGTAGCAGACTACTCACTAGGCTCTGGCTTTTTATACAATGACCAAGGAGATGTTGTCACAAACGCTCACGTCGTTGCTGGGGCAACGGATGTAAAGGTCAAAACGACAGACAACCGTGAATTTTCCGGCAAGGTCATCGGAATTAGTGAGGAGACGGATGTTGCCGTCGTTCGTGTAGATGGCTTAAAAGGAACGGAACCACTTCCGATGAATATTGACGAATCGGCAGAAATCGGCGATGAAGTGTTAGCGTTAGGCAGCCCGTTAGGATTTCAAAATACGGTGACAACCGGGATTATTAGCGGGGTGGATCGTGATTTGGATTTACCCCCATATCATTATAAGAATATGTATCAAATCTCGGCACCGATTGCACCAGGCAATAGCGGCGGGCCTTTGATCAACAGGAAAACCGGTGAAGTCCTTGGTATTAACTCTGCAGCTGCCGACCAAGGCTCCATCGGGTTTAGCATTCCCCTCCCGAACGTCATTGCCTTAATTGAGGGCTGGTCTAAAACACCGATGACGACATTGCCAAACATTGTTGAACAGGCAAGGGCGGAAGATTTTACGTTTGAAGAGATCGGCTTCTCTGATCATGAGTTAGCTCACTATTTAGTAAATTACTTTTATGAAAGCTTAAACTATCAAGATTACGTCACAGCTTATTCCCTGCTTGGAAGCAGATGGCAAAGTGATACAACGTACGAATCGTTTCGAGAAGGCTATTTGCTGACAGAATCAGTCGTTGTCGATGATCTCGTTGTGAAAAATGAAGATGCCCTAACCGTCAAAGCAATCATTACAGCCGAGGAACGAAAGAACAGCAATATAACCTATCACAAATACAAAGTCACGTATAAGCTCGGATATGAAAATGATCAAATGAAAATTCTATCCGGGAAAGGTGAAGTCATTGAATAAGCAGCTGGGATTCCAGCTGCTTTTTTCTTTCCTTCGTTAAAGCGGGGTCTGCCCCCGCTTTACGTATTTCGGAAGCACGAGAACCGTCCCCCTGCTTCCCTCCCCCTGCTTCCCAAAACAAATGTCAAAATGTTTTTGCAACTTGAGCTGCTTTCTGAAGTCCTTCCTCAATAATAGCTTCACTTTGATCAGGAAATTGATTATGTCCTTCAATGACAACAGTTGTGATGTCTGTTATACCAAAAACGTTCAAATGATTCTTAACAAAACTTACGGCCATTTCAGAAGAATCTCTCTCAGCATATACCCCACCTCTTGCGTTTAATAAAGCCACTTTCTTATCTGGTAATAGACCGACTAATCCTTTAGCTGTATACTTAAATGTTTTACGTGGGTGATGCAGATAATCCAGATAGGAATGTAGAACGGCAGGAACAGTTAAGTTCCAAAGTGGAAAAGCAATGACCACTTTATCAGTTGCGATAAACTGTTCTAGATACTTAGTGACAATATCATGTGCCGCCTTCTCTTCCGTTGTGAGTTCCATTCCCTGAGATGATTTGAAATTCCCACTAATCATTACATCACCTAAATAAGGTAATGTTTCATTATATAAATTGAGTTCAATCACCGAATCATTGGGATGTGAGACTCTATAGCTTTCCAAAAATGCATCATACAATTTCCCAGTAATAGATCCTTGACGATTATTCGCTTTTACAAATAAAGTTGTTGTCATTTTAATCTCCTCCAAATATGAGTAATAGTGAAACTAAATCTAAACTAACTTCAACCTTCTAACTGGATGCTTTTTCTCTTTGCTCTGCCAAACTGAAAATAGTAAAACATCAGAATGCCTACATGCATTGCAGCAAGAACGAGAAATATATTGCTGTAAATGATGCCGTTTGGATAGATATTTGCCGGGTTCCAATAAACATCGGAGCCAAGATCCACCACCTTACCGTAAACCCCAGAAGCCATTCCCCCTGAAATAAAATTCAGCATCGATAATAATCCCATTCCCACTCCAGCCTGTTCCTTCGGTAAGGCCATAGAGACTGAATTGGACATAGCAATCATCATAAAGGTTTGCCCCACATTACCAAAAATCAAAAAGATAGCAATGAATACTGGAGAAATTCCAATGAAGGTTGAAAGTAAGACAAAACAGGTCAATAACGATCCAGATGCAACAAAAAAAAGATACGAATTCCCTCTCAAGTCTGCCAGTTTACCGCCTTTTCTACCTAGAATGGCCGAGGCTACTGCAGCAGGAACCATCGCAATACTGATCCAGCTAGGTGGCAGTTGATGTACATGAGCCAAAAGCAGTGGACTTAGAAAATAAAGGGAAAAACCAATTCCGCTTATTAGAAAAGCTATCGTTAGACTGAGAGTATAGTTCTTATTTGTAAAGAGCCCAGGTTGAACAAACGGTTCAGAGACAGAACGAATTCGTGCTATGAACAGCGCTAAAGCAAGCAATCCGCCAATAGCAAACCACCACGTTCCACTCGTAACGCCTAGTAGCAACAAGGTCACAGTAGTGGCCAGAAAACCACCACCAACCCAGTCAAGTTTTCCGGGATCCCCTTGTTCATCCCCCAAATGTTTACGATAAAAAGGCAACGTAATTAAGGTGAGTAGAGGGATACAGAATAACCAGCGCCAATGAGCAACACTTACAATTAATGCAGAAATAACCGGACCGAGAGCACTACCAATAGCCAAACCTACAAACGCCGTACCCATAGCTAAACCTCTCTTCTCAGGAGGAAAGTAGCGCAATGGGATAAGCATAGCTGTTGCTGGGATAGCAGCAGCTCCTACTGCCTGCAAACACCTTCCGACAAGCACCATCCAGAAAGTTTGGGAGGCGAGGCCGATCAGTGAACCGACAGCAAAAAATAACAATCCAAACGTTAGCAAATTTTTGAGCTTGTATCGGTCTGCCAGCTTCCCGTAAATGACTGTTCCTATCCCGTAAATCAAAGCATACGATGAAGTGACCCAGCTTACCTGAGCAGTGGTGAGATCAAACGCTTTACTAATTTCGGGAAGTACGAAGTTGAACATCAATACGCTCATCGCTGAAAGGACAAGTGTAAACATGACAATGCGCATTAATTTCTCTCCTGTTTGTTGAGATACTTCCTTTTCCATTCTCTATAACCACCCTTCAAGTCCTATTTTATTTTAAAAAAGATAAAAGACAGTCAGTACTAACTGTCATAGTGTTGGTAAAAAAACTAGGGAGTTAAAGCCCTAGTGAATGTCTGCACACTCTCCATTATAAATGCCTCTAGAGACACGGTTAGAAAGTTATCATCAGCATCTAGATTGTTCATAAATGCGCCGAAATTCAACATCATGAACGACAACGCCTGCAGCTCTGGGTCTGTTCGAATCAGTTTTCCTTTTTCATACATAGCCGTAAAATAATTTGTCAAAATTTCCAGCAACTGTCGCGGGTGCTTTTGTGTTCTTTCTCGAAACCCGGGCAAATTACCTTCCTCCTTGATGCTGATCATAATCATTTTTCGGTTGTGGTTCATAATTTCATGATATGTTCGGCTGATCAGGAGTAAGTCTGTTTGTAATTCCCACGCAAGCTTCTCGTTAAAAAGGTTTTGCATCTCTTCGGCATAATGAAAACGGTCAAATGCTGTTTCAAGAAGATTTTGCTTGCTTCCGAAGCGACGAAACAGCGTCTTTTCACTCAAACCTGCAGTAGCAGCGATTTCCTGGGTAGATACACCATTGTAGCCTTTCTCCGCTATTAGATCGATCGCTGCTAACAGCAGCTTATCATCGTTACTTAAATTATTACTGCTGCTCATACTCTCCTCCCTCCCAAACATACTGTCAGTACTGACTGTCATTTTGTTTCATTCTAATCCAGCTGTTATAAATTTGTCAAGGTGAATTTCACTTTTGGGAAGAAAAAATTTAATAACCATCGGTTTTCTTACTTTTTTGAACCATTGGGCTACGCCCTTCACACGCTTGAAGAGGGAGTTTTCTCACCTGTTTTAGATAAATGATTGCCATACTCCTCCCGAACCAATTGTAAAGCCACATTTTTTATAGAAGTAAGTTTTATTTTCCTCATATGTTACCGTTACAATTCCTAATCCAAAACGTTCAGACTCTCTCAATAATTCCTTTATCAACTCAACTCCAATTCCTTGCCCTTGATACTCAGGATGAACGATTATATCTTCCATATAACCGTGTTCTAAACCCATTCCACAAACATAACCAAAAGCAATCAGGTTATTATTTTCATCTCTTGCCCCAGCCCAGAAATTACAACGTTCAAACAAAGTCGGGTAATCTTTATCTCGTCTACCCCAACCAACAAGTTCTCTTAATTCTGGCACTTCATTATTAGATATTGGAATGTTTATAATCACTTTATATTTCATTTTATTCCTCTCTTCATTACCTACAATAGAATTCTATGCTAATTTCTATATGATGAAGTCTTACTCCTTCTTCCGTTAAACGGTTTTATAATTGATTTAAGACCAAGAAAAATGGACTACTGAAACAATCTATCGTTGTTCAATTCTGGCGCCCTATTCTTGAATAATTAATATAACCTCAATTAGCTGATCATCGCTAAGCTGCTGGATGGGTCGACGATCATCTTGTTTGAAGGACGGAAAGAAATCCTAGTTTTCTTTCCGGGAAGCATGAGAACCGTCCCCGTGCTTCCCAAGAACAAAATACTTACAAACACTTAAATAAACTTGCATTTTTACTTAAATTACGTATAATTACTTATAAATACTTAATGAGCAGGTGAATTCCTTGTATCAAGAAGAAAGATTAGTATTAATTATGGATTTCCTAAAAAAGCATAATAGGATTTCTGTTGAACAAATCTGCTCCCTTTTTGATGTATCCAGAGATACTGCCAGAAGGGATCTTGTCCGGCTGGAAGAAGAAAAATGTATTGTGAGAACACGAGGAGGAGCTCTCCTTCCATCTGTTCATGATGAAGTTAAAAACTATACCAATCGCTTAAATACCGTAACGGAAGAAAAAAAGATTATTGGAAATAAGGCTGCATCATTAATTTATCCAGGTGATAGAGTGATCTTGGATGCCTCGACAACCGTTCAAGCATGTGCGGAACAGATGGAAAACATGGATTGTACCATTATTACCAATTCGATTAACCAAGCTGAAGTATTATCCTCCAATCCGGAAATCAATATCCAGCTCCTTGGAGGTACACTTCAAAAAGAGCACCGCTTTCTTTATGGCTCAACTGTTTTAGAAAAACTATCGGAATACCATGTAGATAAAGTGTTTATCGGAGTGGTAGGAATATCGGAAAATGGCTTAACGATTGCTCATGAGGAGGATGGCCTCGTCAAACGAAAAATGATCCAGCAAGCAAAACAAGTGATCGTATTAGCCGATCATACAAAATTAGGACTCACAGATTTTTTCCGTTTTGCTGATTTACGGGATATTGATCTTCTGATTACAGACCACACTCCTCAAAAGGAGTTTAGAGAGCTGTTGCGTAAAAACAATGTCGAACTTTTAACAGCTGAAGAGGGAGATGAATAAGATGGTAAAATTAATCGCTGTTGATTTGGATGGTACGTTATTAAATGAAGAAAATCAAATTAGTAAGAAAAATTTAGAAGCGATCGAATTCGCTCAAGCCAATGGGGTTGAGATCGTTATTGCTACTGGACGGGCCCATTTTGACGTCCAAACCATTTTTAAAGAAACTGGATTGAAAACCTGGATTATCGGGGCCAATGGAGCGACCATTCATCAGCCAAACGGTGAACTATTCCATTCTGTTTCTATAAATCGACAGGATGCATTCCAAATTTTGAACTGGTTAGAGCAAGAAGAATACTATTATGAAATTTTCAGTAATGATTCCATATTGTCTCCACAGAACGGTCGGGAACTTTTAGCCATCGAAATGGACAGAGTCAAAAGCGCAAATCCAGAAGTAAGCATTGAACAGCTCATAGAAGCTGCTGAGAAGCAACATAGCCAATACGGATTTTCCTTTATATCTTCTTGTAAAGAACTGATCGACACCGACGTTGATGTTTATAATATCCTTGCCTTTTCATTTGATGAAGAAAAGCTTCAAAAAGGGAAGGCACAATTTAAGGATATGAAAGATGTCACAATGGTCACGTCTGCTAAGCATAACTTTGAATTCGAACACAAAAATGCATCAAAAGGAATTGCCTTAGAGATACTGGCTAAAAAGCTTGCGATGAACCTAGCGGATACGGCTGCGGTTGGTGACAACTTTAATGATTTATCTATGCTCCGAATGGCCGGAAGAAGTGCTGCCATGGGAAATGCACCAGAGGAAATCAAGAATTCCTGCCAGGAAGTAACACTGACGAATGTCGATGACGGAGTGGCTCATTTTATTTACTCTTTACTACAGGACCCTTTGTAATCTCTCTCTTAAAAACATAACTTAAACCCACATTGGCGTAACGCAAAAAGCGGCGTGACAATGTGGGTTTAGGCTAACCTGTGTGTTCTGCGATCACCCAAATCCCTATTGGTCTTCCATGATTAAAAATAATATTGAATCTAGCAAAGTCATTAGGGCATAATACCTCCACTTTCTGTGGAGTATTATCTATCGGTTTCCAATCATCTGATAATGGAAAATCACTCACAGCATCATGATAAAGACGGAGCATCTTCGCTATATCTTTTAATACATCATCAGACCATATGTATTCTTTTAAAGGATCGTTCTTCAATAAAGGCTGGAACCGTCCCCGTGCTTTCTCCTACACATTCTTCAGCCTTCTATTCACCATCTCAATAGAAAATTCCTCGTATCCTTGTCTGATCCCCCAGCTTCTCATATGCTCATAATCTGGATTCATCCGATCAGCGATGGTTGCGAGAAACTCATCATAACCTGGCTCTCCACCGACATCTTCTGGCGGTGCATCTCCCTCTCCGGCAAGGCAAACAGGATAGTTCACATCATAATCATCAATCATTTCTTCCACAACAATGTGATGCTTCCAATCATCTCCTAAGTCATAGGTATACGTTATTTCAGCAGGAAGATAGTCTGACAGCTTTTCTTCCGTTTCCATCTTCATCGGTATTCCGTAGTCATAACCAAACGCCTCTTTAGAGCAGACTAGATTCACGAGCGGCTTACGACGTTCCTCACGACTCAATTTAGCAAGGTCAAATGGCTTACTTGCATAAATATGAAACTCATGTAGGTGAGAATCTTGCCAGCCAAATGTCGTTTGCAACACCTCATGCAAATCGGGGAACGTAATATTTTTCGGAACGACGATTTTTCGCCAAACATGATGGTTCTCCAGTTCCAAAGTAACATGAAGAACAACAGCGTCTGAATTAAAAATAGACCCTTCTAGCCATTCCTCTAAATCGCTATACAGACCTTCATTCGGCCTTATATAATCATTCTTTCCGTCACCAACGATTAATCGGCTAGCCCCCTTACTTGCCGTCGTTTGATAAAGGGACTCTTGGGTTAGTTCTCTTTCGTAAAAAAAAGTGTGATCACATGCCTTATTCAGTCTGGCAACTGTTGTCCTATCCTTTGTCGTTGTAAACGTCATTTCCTTAGACTGTGAAAGAAACGACTTTATTACATCTTCCTTTATGTTCTCTGCTCGAAAAACTTCACTAATCGCTTGAATAATCAACTCATCTAGTTTCTTGAAGTCCTTTGCTTTTAATCCATGAAGGATAATCACATATCGATTGCTGTCATTCATAAGCACAAGCGTTTTTCTCCTAGCCACGGTTAACAAATTCGCATGCCAAGAGAACAACGTACGTTCCTCATTAGAAGGAGATGGCTTTATCTTTAATTCATTTAACAGTTTCTTCGTACACTGAATTAGCACGGATCAACGCTCCTAACTATTTAAAAAATTTACACGTTTCACTCTGGCTTATCATAGCACACAACATAAGAAGCACGGAAATTGTTTATTCCCTACCAGAAAGGACAGATTGTTTAGATAATTTTACTATGTACAACCACAATACTCATACATGTATATGTATTTATATTGATAAATAAGTGAAGGGCAAGTCTTTTAGGAAGCACAAGAACCGTCCCCGTGCTTCCTCGCAATACGCAGAACTAGAATAAATTTAAAAATACCATACAAGTAAATTTATATTCATGGTATAATGAAATCAAAATTAACCTAGAATAAAAAAACCGAGTGCGCTAACACTCGGCCAGTACAACTACATGCCGCTTGAAGAACGGCTGACCATGATCGAGATAGTTCCTCAAAAGAAGTAACTACCCAACGTTTGGAGGCGACGGGCGGTTACTTCTTTTTGTTGGTGACTAGTGCGACAATTGCTACAAATGCGATAAACATTGTAACGATCAATGTACCGAATTGGAATAGCGTATTTATTGCTTCATATGTCACCATTTTTTAACACCCCCTTTCACAGGGAGTGTCAACCGCCCATCAGCTTATATAGTTGTTATATTTAAGTTTAGCAAAGCTACCCTTTTTAATCTAGTACTCACTAAGACTATTCACGTCTCAGTCTATTAAACTCCTCGACAAAATCTAACAATCTTCGGGTGGTGACAGTGGCAATCTTGACTAGCAACAGTTAAGATGGTACACTCACCTTACGACCGTTCGGGAGGGTGATAATGTGACATCAAATCAAATTAAGGAAGTCTCTTTAAAGCATTTCGCAAAAAATGGGTATGAGGGTGCATCATTGGCACATATTGCAGAGGATGTCGGGATTAAAAAACAGTCTATTTATACTCATTTCAAAGGGAAAGATGAACTGTTTCTACAGTTATGCAGGGATGCAAGTGAAAATGAAATTAATTATGTTATCAATTTTTTAGAGATTAATAAGGCTCGTCACATCAAGGAAATCTTATATGATTTTCTTTTGCAAAGCATAGAACGATATGAAAAGAAAGATTCTAATAAATTTTGGATTCGTACAGGTTTTTTTCCGCCGATTCATCTCAATGAAATAGTGATGAAAATGGTATACGAAAACCTTGATAGATTGGAAGAACTTTTAATACCGGTTATACAAAAGGCCATTGCAGAAGGAGAAATCAATTCAATAATCGGCGAAAAATCAGCAACTGCTGCCTTCTTGGGAATTTATGATGGAATAATTGTTGAAATGTTATATGGAGGTCCCGAACGTTTACAGAAAAGGTTAGATGCCTCCTGGTATTTGTATTGGCGTGGACTTTCCTTATGATTAACTGAGATCGGAGGGAACTTATTGAAAAAAAATTGGACATTTATTATTATTGCTGGCCTTGTTGAGGTTTTGTGGGTAATAGGGTTGAAGCATTCCAGTAACTTGCTTGAGTGGGGTGGTACAGCTCTACTTATCTATTTATCATTTACTTTGCTTGTAAAGGCGACAAAAAGTCTACCTGTAGCAACTGTATATGCCATCTTCACAGGAATGGGGACAGCTGGGACTGTTTTAGTAGATATGGTGGTATTCGGAGAACCATTTAGTTGGACAAAAGTATTGTTTATTCTCTTGCTTCTGTCAGGTGTAGTAGGTTTAAAACTTGTTACAAATGAATCTAGTAAGAAGGAAGGTGCAGTGTAACATGGCTTGGATATATCTTATTTTGGCTGGATCTTTTGAAGTGGTTGGGGTTACAGGTATGAATAAAGTAGCCAAGGATAAGAACTTACAGTCATATATCGTATTGATTCTTGGATTTATATTGAGTTTTTGTTTTCTGAGTTTAGCTATGAAAACCCTACCTTTGGGAATATCCTATGCTGTATGGACAGGGATTGGGACCGTAGGTGGAGTAATTATTGGAATGTTATTTTATGGAGAAGCAAGAGATTGGAGACGAATTTTATTTATAGGTCTGATAATAGTATCAATTATGGGTTTGAAATTGACAACATAAGAGAGGTGTTTTCTAGTGCCTAAGGAAGCAACGGGACGGTTCTTGTGCTTCCCTCTATATAACTACGTTTGAAAGGATGGCAGTTGGCTATGTTTATATTTATATAAACACCTCTCTTAGGCTGGCCTCCTACTGTGTTCTCTAGAGGAAGCATGGGAACCGTCCCCGTGCTTCCTCCTGATTCCATTCACCTCCTCACCACTCTCAATCCGACCCCATCTTTAGGCCTCAATGTAATAAGCGGCTCGGCCTCCACCTTTTGGTTTGGACGTATGAGCGAAACCGAGTACTTTTGTAACACAGTTGCCAAGACAATGGTTGCTTCTAGCATAGCGAAGTGGTTGCCGATACAAACCCTTGGACCACCGCCAAACGGGAAGAAAGCGTAAGTTGGGATGCTTTTAAGAAAATCCTTTTCGAAGCGTTCTGGTTGGAACGTATCGGGGTCCTGATAGTATTCTTCTAACCTATGCGTAATATATGGACTGACCATCACATTTTCGCCAGCCTTCACAAGAGTCTCCCCGATTTGCACATCCTCAGTGGCCTCCCTCCCAAACATCCAGGCTGGTGGGTAGAGACGAAGAGTTTCATTTATGACATTCTTTAAATAGGTGAGTTGCTCGGTATGTTCAAAATGGAGTGGGGAGACTCCTACGACCTGATCAATTTCGGCTTGAACGTTTGCTTGGATATCAGGATTCTGCGCGAGTAAGTATAAGGCCCAAGACATCACATTAGCCGTTGTTTCATGACCAGCTAAAAAGATCGTCATCACTTCATCACGAAGCTGTTTATCTGTCATATAGGTGTGATCTGCTTCATCTGTTTCCCTCATCAATATTCCTAGTAAATCATCGTAACTTGCTACATCATTTGCTTTTCTGCGCTGGGAGATGATACCGTAGACTACTTCATTTAATATGCGCAATGATTCTTTAAATTGTTGATTCTCTTTTGTCGGAATAGCTTTTGGTATTTTCATTAAAGAGCGAATTCTTTTTGTCGCAATACGTATGGCTTCATCTATCGGGGCACCAATTGTTTGGTGACTTTCTTTCATATCCATACTGAACATCGTTTTACTGATAATTCCTAATGCCATATTCATCATATCTGCATGAAGGTTCCGTTGTTCATCACTTTGCCATTCCTCAATCGCCGCAATTGCTACCATACTCATTTGTTCTGCATACAATTTGATATGCGTTTTTGTAAAAGAAGGCTGCATCATCCGGCGTTGACGTAGGTGAAACTCTCCCCCACTCGTTAGCAACCCCTCACCTACTAATGGGTTAATCTCTTTAAACGCTTTTGATTTTTCAAAGGAAGCCGACTTTGTCACTAGAGCTTCTTTGATTAAGTCTGGACTCATTAGCATGTAGATCTGTCTATTGGCAAAGCGAATTTTTGCAACTCTTTCGTAGTTTAACCGTAAATCGTTTAAAAAATGGAGAGGATCTTTGCGAAAATCGATTAGATTTCCGGCAAGTATTCTCCCTTTAGGACCTTCTACATTTGTTTTTGTGGACTTCATGAGTCACCTCATTTTTATGTAGATAGTTTCATTTGGAGCAATAAGCTAACTGGAGTGTTGTATTTCTTATTCAATTCCATAAATTGTATATGTGGTTTGTGGAGTTTATATGCCTCACGATTAAAAAAATTAGGCCAAACTGTAACTTTGTAATTTATTACTGCTCTAGATTCCAACTCCTCAAATCGCACAATCTGAATGGAGAAATAGGACCAAGATGGCATTAGGGAAGCACGAGAACCGTCCCCATGCTTCCCATCACTTCTCAAAAAACACCTCAGCCTTATTAAAATACCTCTCCAAGGTATTCAAATTCTCCTCTACCTTATCCTTCTGCTTCTGACCTATAGCAGAAATCAAAGCATTGGAAAGCGCCATAGAAGCTACGTGTGATTCCATAGGAGTAATAGATTCGATCTCCGTTAAAAAGAGATAATCACTAAATGGAATCGTCGGGCATCGTACGCTATCGGTTATCGTAATCACTTTACAATTTTTTTCTGCCTTTAAATAACGCATCGCTTCAACAGTCTGAGATGTAAAACGCGTGAAAACAAAACCGATCACGACACTGCCTTCATCCGCCTTCAATAAACAATCCTCTAAGTCCATCCCCGCATTCGTGATTGCTTTCACATTCCCGATCATAGCATTTAACGAGAATCCTAGGTAATAAGCATCGGCTAAGGACGATCGCAATCCAATAATAAACGTGTGATTGGCTTCACCTATCAAATTTACAACTTCGTTAAATTTCGCTACATCAATTTGTTCTAATGTCTTATGCAAGTTTTGGGTATCTTGCTGAAAGCTTAGACTAAGCGCACTGCTTTCTCCGACTTTGCTGTTTGCTTTTTGGAGGTTTTGCACCGTTCGGTCTCCGATAATCGTCTGGCGCAGCTCATCTTGCAAATCAGAAAATCGTTTATATCCTAATGATAGAGCAAAGCGAATAACCGTTGTTTCACTCACACCTACGTCCATTCCGATTTGATTAGCCGTCATGTATGTCGCCTTCTCTGAGTTCTTTACGAGAAAATCGGCCACAAGCTTTTGGGATTTCGTAATATTGTGACTCGACGTCTTTATCTTATCAACAATAAAATTCTCAATGCTCATTCGTACCCCCTCCTATGCCAAAATGTAATATAGATTATTATATCGTACAAAAATGCGATCAAACAACAAGTTAGCTCCCCCCTACAAAGTCAGAAGCACAAAAACCCCCACTTGAAGTGGGAGCTTATAGCGCTTAGAATTACACGAAAGAAGGACTGTTCCAAAGATTTAGTGATTGACCGACACCTGTAACTTTGGCTCTATCATAGATGCGTTTGGCAACGGCGACATCTTCAATCCCCATTCCAACACTATTAAAATAAATTCGTTCTTTATCGTTCTCTCTTCCTTTTTTCTTGCCGTTTACAATGGCCCCTAGCTCTGCATGAATGTTAGCAGGATCAAACTCGCCTTCTGTGTACATAATCGAGATCGTTTCAACCCCGCGGTGCTTTAACTCTTCCCAATCATCTACCACAATCTTATCGGCTTGATGAAGAACATCGAACTCACACTCATTACTTCCTACATGAATGTGAAGGGAGCCTTCGTCAACCCATTCTTTCTTTACAATCGGCTTTTCTGTTACGGTAGCTGTAATGAATATATCCGATCCTCTTACTGCTTCTTCAGCACCACTCACAACTTCAAACGTGGCCTGTTCCATGAAAGGAGCCATTTCATCACAAAATGCCTGTGCACGTTCAAGGTTCAAGTCGGCTACTTTTACTTTTTCAATTGACGGACAAACGGCTTGAATCGCCATTAGTTGAGTACGATTTTGAACCCCAGCCCCAACTAACCCTAGTACTTTAGAGTCTTCTTTCGCTAAATACTTGGCGACAACTCCAGAAACAGCCCCTGTCCGCATAGCGCTAATGAGGGTACCATCCATAATCACATCTGGCAGCAACGTCTCTTCATTATTTAAGACAATGACCCCAGCAGCACGTGGTAAGTTGTATTTGAATGGATTGCTTGGAGCACTTGAAATCCATTTAATCCCTGATGCTTGAAACTCTCCTCCTATATAACCTGGCATAGAGTTAATACGTCCGCTTGTTGTTTCCGCATCGAGCCCTCCCCAGCGTAGAATAGACTTTGTCGGAAGCACATAGTCTTTTTTATCGTGGAGCGAAATGACATCTTCAATTATATCAATGACAAATTTCATATCCCCTCCGCCACAGCTCTTCACATCATCTTGTGATAAAAATAAAAATTCAAGGTTGTTACTCATTTGCAAAATCCCCTCTCTTATTCTTTATGCAGATTTATTAACAGATTGACGCACACTTTGTCTATTTAACTTGAATATTCCAAAAGCACGAGCTAAAACGAGTATCAATGCTGAAATGACAAGGAATCCAATCCCTACAATTAGCGAGTTATACGCTATAATTAACGTCGGAACAAGCGCTGTAATGAGCCCCCCTCCAAGAAACGGACTAAAAAATGGTGCTCTTAAAGCATAAGCAGTTGCTGCATCCGTTTTCATATTTGGGTCTACGGTTCTAAGAAGCATCAAACCAACAGCAGTGACCCCTGTTAACGTTCCAAGATTGACAATCGAATGCTCGAACCAATCCTTCTCAAACATTCTCGGTCCCACATAAAAGAAATACCAAACTAATACAAGTATGCTTGTTGCTATTAGAATAAGAAGCGGTACCGCGTATTCAATCACAACAGGGATACTAATAGATGCAACTGCACCAACGATTAGAAACTCAAGTGCAAGACCTTGGATTCTTTGTAATGTATGTCGATCAATCAACTCAAAATACTTTGTCTTCGATAAAATAAAATTGACAATGAGACCGCCAATCATCGCCATTGGGAATAACGGAAGACCTGGAATAAAAGGTGACAACACCCCTTGAATCACCCAACCTAGCAAAATAGCAATGGAAATAATCGCCGCATGAAAACCAAAACTCTCAACCACATTTGAATTAACAGAGGAATAAGAGCTTGGGACTTTTTCGGAAGTATCCGCTTCCTTCACGGTCTTCAACTGAGATTGATCCTTAATAATCGACGTGTAGCCTTTCTTCACCCCGATATTAATAATGATCATCCCACCCAATATACCTATTAAAAGTCCTAGAGTTGCCGATGTTAAAGCAATGGATGTCCCATCTCCCCAACCAAGGGATGTAAATACTTCAGCCATTCCACCAGCCGTTCCATGTCCACCAGCCCAACCTATCTCAATGACCGTACCAAAAAGCTGGTTGACACCAAAAAGAGGAATCAAGACCAAACCAGCAATGATTAATGGAATTCCAATCTGTAATGTGGATCCTAGATAGCTATACATTATTTGCGGGACTGCAAACTTGCTCGCTTCCTTCGAATTGCCCAGGGTCATACCAATGAGCATCGGAGCAAAGACAATGGAAATTAATACTCCAGCCAAGCTCCCCCATGTCGAAACCATTTCCGCCGGCAAAACATTCAAACTATAAGGTCCTAATAGAAGTCCAATAAATCCAGCAATCAAAGAAGCAGGGATAAAATACTTCTTAAAAATACCTACCTTCAATCGCAGCACAGTACCAACAAATAAAATTAAACCCAGCACACTTAAATAGAAAAGCAACGAATTCAAAGCTCCAGAATCTACAGGACTATTCGGAAACAAATCAAAACACCTCCATTTGAAGTTTTTAATTCCTCTTTCTAAAAAAATGTTGTTTTTACTTCATAATTTGATTATAGTGAAGCTCAATCTAAGTGTCAATGTTTTTTGAAAATTTAAATATTATTTCGATCCTAGATACACCAACATGGTAAGCGCTATCAAAGAGGGCAGGTTCACCGTCCCAGTTAATTGAAAAAATACGGGACAAAGAACCTGTCCCTATGTCCCCCTCTCTCTTTTCTATCATATCCCGCCTCCCCTCAGCATATCTATTACTAAAAATAATAGAATACCCGATGCGGAGGTGCTATGTCTTGGTTTTGCTTTCCCAAAAAAAAGTCGAAATTGTAATGAACACATTAACTGAAGAGCAAATCTACTTCCTGCAACATCGAATCAAACTCAAAAAGAAGAGTCGCTGGTTGCAAATTCTAGCTAATTACAAAGGAATCGACATTAATGAAAAAATGAGTGATCAGGAAATCGAGGATAAGCTCGACGATTGGATTCTAGTCGATATCAAAGATGGAGGATACCAAAAGCGGCCTCATAAATGTGATTGCGGACAAGCGCTTCGTTTCCAATATATTATTCAAAATAAAGCAAAAGGAGCGGTACGCTATTTAGGAGCAAATTGTTTTGAAAACTACCTCTCCCTTCCTTCTTCTGTCATTAAAGATGTTAAGAAGGGGATGTATTCGATTGACCTTGAACGAGATGAAATCCTGTTGAAGCACAAAAAGAATTTATTTTATCCTTTACAAGCTTACTTGCATTTGCCTCTCCCTCAAGATCTACTAGACCAATATGAAATAGGAATTCCTTTAACAGATAACCAGATTAACTTAGTAGAACGGATCCATACTACATTCGAGCAAGAAAGAAAACTAGCCTCCTTATTTCAACGGCTAACGATCGAACAACAACAATTTGTATCAAAACTAAATCAAAAAGACCGGAGAGAATTGCTGCTATCCATTGAGGAGGGATATGCAGAAAGCTTCCTTCATCTAGAAGACCTCTCAGAATACAGTGAAACCTTACAAAAACAAATCCAACTAAACCTCCCTCTACTCGAAAGACAGAAACAGAGCGTAGAAGAATGGAGACTTGCAAAGAAAAGAGAGACAGCATTCAACGCCTTAACACTTGAACAACAACAATTTATCCTCTCCCTCAGCAAAGAAGAGCAAACTGTCTTATTAGACCAAATTCACAAGCCGCTGTTTTACCATTACGACAGCATCAAGAACTTACCGCTGGATGACCGGATCAAACAACAAGTCGAATTGCAATTACCCTTGTTAAAGGAGCAAATGTACCAAATTGCTCAAGCACAGAATAAAGTCGAACGTCTAACCAAATAGGGAAGCAATAGAACGGTTTGAACTGACCCCGTGCTTTTTGCTGTTGATACAGAGGGCAACTCCATTCCTGTTTAGAGTGCATAATCAATTGCAGGATTTGTCTTTTTTTGAGAGAAGTAACGGCTGGAAGGAGTTGGTGGCTTGTGAATGATTTTTGGATAGGTGTGTTAACCGGGGTAATAGGTTCGATCGTGAGTGCTATTCTATTGTTTTACCAAAAGAAAATCATTAGTGGTAAATATAAAGGGACGTAGGGACAGGTTCATCGTCCCAGTTGTTAGACTCAACTAACGATTAGAGGTGCAGATTGGGCCAAGAGACCTGTTCCTCTGTACCTTCCCGTCCTCATCATAATCGTGTCCGTACCGTGCGAACTTGAACCTCCCTCGCTCAGCTAACCGTCCCCGCGCTTCGTTCAACGTGCCTTTGCATTTCATTATTCAGCAGGTAATAAACCGAATTTAAAAACACAGCAAACAACCTTAGTCCTCAAGCAAGTGGGATTAAGGTTGTTTGCTTCTTCTATTTCATTTTATCCTTTGTTTCTACTCACCTAAGAGTGTTGGTACTGTAACAAACTCATAGCCTTGTGCGCGTAATACATCAATGATTTCAGGCAATGCCTTAACCGTTTCAAATTCTCCCTCTACATGGTAGTTATGTTGAAGAACGATAGCCCCAGGCTGGGCATCTTGCTTCACTTTTGATACAATTTCTTCTGCAGACACTCCGCTCCAGTCCTTTGTATCGGCCGTCCACATGATGGAACGAAAGCCTTGTTTATTCAGCAATGCAACCTGTCGATCTTCAATTTCGCCATATGGCGGTCGGAATAAATCGGGCTTGAATCCTATTACTTTCTCAATTTCTTCAGCAGTGGACTGTATGTTTTCGTTCATTTGCTCGTCTGTCAGCTCAGGTAAATGCGGGTGATCCCAAGTATGGTTACCGATCGCATGTCCCTCTTTGTACATTTGTCTTAGTCGTTCCGGATACTCCTTGACTCTCTCTCCTACGACAAAAAAGGTAGCTTTTACGCCTTTTTCCCTTAAGATTTCTAAAATTTGCGGTGTATAGGTATCTTCTGGACCGTCATCAAACGTAAGGGCGATTCTTTTTCGATTGGCATTCCCCATATAAATCATTCCATCTTCAATTGGAATATTGATTGTTTGTGTAGGATAAATCCAGTCAGGATTGTTAATGGTTGGGTTTGCATCTACTAACTCAGGTAGAGTGACTCCGAGTTTCTTAGAAATTTTATAAAGCGTGTCCCCCTCACTAACTTTGTACGTCTTAGGTGTTTCTAAATATTGACCTGGCTTAAGTTGAGTGGATAGCAATTTGTTCAAGTTAACAATTGTATCTATTGATGTTCCATACTTGTCGGAAATTTTCAAAAGGGTATCGCCCTCTTGAACCTTATAAGTCTCAGCCCCAGCGGAATTATTAAACAACGGTAGACATACTAAGATAATTGCAAAGAAAGTAACAACGATTTTAAACATGATTTCGATTACACCTTACCTTTTTATTAAACATCCTACTATACTCAAGGTTTGCAAACCTACGCCTTTCCTTTTAATTAGTAAATCTTAATTATTTTCCCCATATTCTACAATATTTTTACATCCTGCAGAGGGAACTTTCCCTCTCCCCACTATCTTGTAACGTTATACTTACTTAAATCTCTATATTCATAATCAAGACCAGCAGATTCCTCTCCATAGTAATCAGCATTATAGATAAAGTAGTAATTCTGTTGATAATCCTGTAGATAAAGATAGTCTACTTCCCAAGTACCTTCCCTATCATCTTCCACGATAAAGCTTCCTTCGTACTTTCCGGTTGAAGGATCATACAACAAAGAAATCGGCTTGGTATCATTTCCTTCAGGTGAATGGTACGAAACGACAATCTGATGAACTCCCGATCGTTCATCCGTTACTTCAGCAGAAAGTGTTACAACATCTCCCATTTCGATTTTCTCAGACGTTACCTCTAAACTATGTAAAGTCGGCGGATCTGTATCGCTCTTTCCCCCTGTAAATACAACATCATATTCACTTAGATCTCTATGTTTATAATTAGAACCTTTTAAATCTTCGTTATACAAATCAGAATTATAGATAAAATAGTCATTCTGCTCATCATCTACCATATGGAGATAATCTATTTTCCAAGTGCCTTGCACGTCATACTCTCTTACTGTAAAGCTTCCTTCATATAGTCCTGTCGAACGATCATAAACTAATGAAATCCATTTGCCTGAACTCCCCTCAGGTGGGTAGTACGAAACAACAATTTCATTGATCCCTAACACATCATCTGCTAATTTTGCATGTAAAGTCACAACCTCTCCAACAGCCGCTTCTTCATGCGTTGTTTCAAAACCCTCTAATGTCGGAGTCGGTATATTACTAGCATCAACCGCACCAATTGATAGCCTAGCAAAAGAACATAGTAAAACAAACACTACCGTTAGCGGGATAAGGATCCTTCCTTTTTTCATAGAGAACACAAAATCTCCCCCTTTTAAGTTTGTTATACCTCAGGAGATAGTTTTCTATACCAATTGTTCAAAACCTTCCTAACTGGTAAATATTACAATAAAGGTGAAAACTCGACAGAATCGTGGAAATTCCGATGGAAGCAAAGAGACAGTTGAACGAGGGAGACAAACAAATGATAGTTTAAGAGTTTAATGTTTTGGTGATACTTCTACTACGAACGAAAAAGGAGCGTGCTTAAAAATGAGTTTACAAGAATACATCGAAAATATTAACCAAATGCTAGAGAACGCCAAACAAGAAATGGAAGCAACGAGACGGTTCTTGTGCTTCCCTAATAATAAAGAGCGGCACTGTTAACACCTTTCATGTAACAACTACCGCAAAGGTGCTGGGGCTGTGTCAATTTTTTTAATTTTATGAAGACCACGTTCTAGCTGGCAATCCTGTTATACGTAGTAGCCTCTTTTTCTATAGGAAGCACGAGAACCGTCCCCGTGCTTCCCAGAAACTAGAATCTAGTGTACTAAATCTTTTATACAAGCCATATATATAAATATCACTTAAGCAAAGGTGGGAGGAAGATGAATTATAAATACTTATCTTTTTGTACAAGCTGCGGTTTCCCTACTGAACTTACGAAGCATATCTTGCATCACTATTTCTCCAATCATACAGTGAACGTCTTCTATTGCCATCATTGTCATACCGAGAACAAAATCCCAACGTATCTAAAGAAAATCGCAACGGAGTTAACATAAAAAATGGAATCAGAGCACTCCCCCTGATTCCATTCGTCTTGAATATCCCTACTTCACTAACATGTTTGCCCCAATCTCTTCTTCCACAACATCAACAATTTGTTGAACATAGTGCTCCGCTTGTTCTTCGGTCGGAGCTTCAACCATGACACGAATGAGTGGTTCTGTACCAGACGGACGAACGAGTACACGGCCGTCTCCTGCCATTTGTGTGACGACTTGATTAATTGCTTCGACGATTCGTTCGTTCGTATCTATTTTTGATTTATCAGTCACTCGGACATTCTTTAATACTTGCGGGAACGTCTGTAGTTCTTGTGCAAGCTCCGATAATGACTTCCCTGTTTCTTTTACGATACTTGCAAGTTGCAGTCCAGCAAGCATGCCATCACCGGTTGTAATATGGTCTAGGAAAATAATATGGCCTGACTGTTCCCCACCAAGAGTATATCCAGACTTACGCATTTCCTCCATGACATAACGATCACCAACACCCGTTGTCACGCTTTCGATTCCTTGTGCTTCTAACGCTTTATAAAAACCTAAATTACTCATCACTGTTGAAACAACCGTGTTCTGCTTCAGTCGACCATGTTCCTTCATGTATTTGGCACAAATGTAGATGATCTTATCGCCATCAACGATCGTTCCTTTTTCATCTACGGCGATTAATCGATCCCCATCTCCATCAAAGGAAAGACCGATATTCGCACCATTTTCACGAACAAAGCCAGCTAACGCTTCTGGATGAGTCGATCCGACACCCGCATTAATATTACACCCATTTGGTGAATCTCCCATCGCCGAAACATCCGCACCTAAGTCAGCAAAAAGCTTGGGTGCTAATGCCGAAGTGGCACCATGAGCACAATCAAGAGCGATAGTTAATTCAGACAAGTCTCCTTCAATCGTATCTTTGAGGTAATTCAAGTATGTTTGTCCACCATCAGAATGATCCACCACTCTGCCTACCTCAACACCTGTAGGACGTGGCAAGTCATCACTTTCCTTATCGAGCAATACTTCGATTTCTTCCTCTTGTGCATCAAGTAGTTTATAGCCATCTCCACCAAAGAATTTGATTCCATTATCTTCAACTGGATTATGTGATGCTGAAATCATCACTCCTGCTTGTGCGCCTAATGTCTTCGTTAGAAACGCTACTCCTGGCGTAGAAATCACACCTAGCTGGATCACTTCGACCCCAATTGATAAAAGCCCTGATACAAGCGCTCCTTCTAACATTTGTCCAGATACACGTGTATCACGACCTACGAACACTTTCGGCTTCTTCGTATCTTTCGTTAACACATACCCACCGTAACGACCTAATTTAAAAGCTAGTTCAGGTGTTAATTCACTATTCGCTACCCCACGCACACCGTCAGTTCCAAAGTATTTCCCCATGATATAAACTCCTTTTTATCGAACTCTATTTATAATTTATGATAATCTCGTTGTTTGATTGTCTTGAACGAGCCATCCCTAAACATTCACCTGGGATACCTGCCCCTGCATAATAATGCTACTTTACCAACAGTTTCTGAAGTAACTAAGATAATATGATACCCACTAGTACTGATAAAGTTGGTTGGAAACTACATGAAAAAAGATCTATAAATGCTTATAAAACATAGACCTTTGTAATTATATACAAGTCTATACAAAATTAAAAGAGTAACAATTATCCCTATTGTTGGAAAATAATTGCACTATGGAAGACGGACTTCCTAGGTAAACAGGTAAGCGCTTCTGTAAATAGTTGATAACGTCAAACTGAGTAAAGAAGTCATGAACCAAACCACAAATCTCTGAAGCTCCCCCACCTCCTTCCTTCACATCCCTATATATAAACAGTGAAGGAACGAAAAAAAGGAGGCTTCCCCCTATGAAATCTGGTCACATCAATCAATACACTCACTTAAGCGAATTCCAAACTGTCAAAGACTTCAACAAATCTAACAAACATGTACTAGAACTATTTGGTCACCATTTCACCAAAGGAGAACGAATAGCTTTATTAAAATTAATCCAGTTCAGTGTCAAAATACCTGGTGTCTGCAATGCTCGCATCGGCAAGCTTGTTCAATCAGCTCAAGTCGATCAAGGTGGAATCTCACGCTCGACCTTTGAGAGAATGCTACGCAAGGCAAAGTCACTCGGCATAATTCGTATCCATCAAACGATCCGTGAAAAAGGTGGATACTCCCATAATGTCTATGTTTTTCACCGCTTTGACGGTGCCAACCCCAAACAATTGACTGATCGACCGATCAAAAAAAAGCTAGACACACCAAGCCCTCAGAACGACAAAAAGGCAACCGAAGCTAGCTTATATAAAACTACTAAAAACATAAAAGATAAAGAACTACGTACAACATCGCTCGAAACACTTGATGTATCATTTGTCCCACCTACGATTCCAAATCCATTTGTCAAAGCAGTCAAACCATTTTTCTACTGTGCGATAGAAATTACGGAGATTTGGAATCGAGCTGTCATGGTCTACCGTTCACTCAGATTTAGTGACACGATTGAGTCTCTTCTCCCAACGATCATTCAAGCCTTTAAAGAATCGGTTTTCCGCTTTAAACAACGACGGATTAAAACAACGTTTATCCAATACTTCTATGGCACCGTCTCAGCGATGCTCAAAAAGGAAAAACGAAAGTATTTTGATAAGCATATGCCTTTAATGAAGTGGATGAACGAGGAATTAGAGTATGAATAATCGGGAGGTGCACACCTTTGAAAATACATCCTTTTTGTCAAAGTCCGTCGTCTAAACGACTCGTTTTTCCAAAAATCCCCTAGAGAAAAATGCAAAAACGGCCTTCCACGCTCACTAGAAAACACAGTTTTGCCAATGTGACGCAACTTCAATCCTTCGCTAAAGTAAACGTACCGGCGGAATACAGGAGAAAACGCGTTTTCTAAAAGGAAGTTTATGTGAATAGCAAAGAAAAGTCGTTTGAGGAAGTTTTGAAGATGTATCAATCGATCATCAAAAAGCAATTTGTCACCTTACGTCTGTACAAAGATTATGATGAATTCTATCAAATTGGCTGCATCGCTCTTTGGAATGCGTATCAGAACTTCAATCCTGAAAAAGGGAACTTCTCTGCATACGCGATCTCCTATATCCGTGGACGAATGATGAGTGCCTTAAGCAAGGAAAGCATCTATAGCGAACGTCATTATTATGCAAGTGATGAGATGCTCGAAGCGGTACCAAGTCACCTTGACGAGGTGCCACTCGAGTCAGAGTTCCTCGAGGCCTATATGACAAACTTAAGCGAACGAGAAAAGACATGGGTATACGAAGCAATCCTACTTCAGAAGAAATCAGCCGAGATCGCAAATCAGTATGGCGTCTCGCCCCACACCGTTCGTACATGGAGAAAAGGCGCCCTGAAGAAACTACGTCAGAACGCCAAGCATATTAACGTACTTTAGAATCATCTATCACCACCTTGACACATTACAAAAGGTTTACAATTATCTTATTCCCAGACAAAAATCGTGACAAAACGATCTTAAATCTTACTTTTTTTAAAAAAAATGTATTTCTATGTAAGAATATATACCTAAATTGTGGAAATATCCCTAGAATAAATATATTCTCTTACTTAAGAGAGGAACGGAGTAGAACGATAACAACTAGAAACGTGATAACTTATCACAGCCCCCCACTTCTACGAGTCCCACTCTACCCAAATTATGTGAGAGGGGGAGTTATACATACTGCTCTTAGCTGCTATCGATGTGACATACCAATTTTTCTAGTATTTTATCTCATTAAGAATCTAAGAATTCCATCGTAACAACCGCCGAAATCAAAAACATTCTTTCACTACATAACTGCAACCATTTCGGCAAGTTTAAATGCTTCCTTCAAGGTAATACAAATGAATTCTCAAAGCAGACGTACTCAAAGAAAAATGGTGATACGATCCTAAGGTGGGATCAGGCACATAAACTAATTAAAGTGAGGGATATGCTTATGAAGATAAAAGTACTGCCTTTCTATGACATTAATAGTGATACGAATGCGATATTGGCCGCAAACCATTTTGATTACAACACAATCGTTTGGGAACGAGGCCAATGTTACTATGTGAAAGAAAAAGCATTTAAAATGATAGAAAGAGCTTGCATAGAAGGCGGTGCTGGATACGAAGGTAGACGCAATAGTGTCGTCTACAAAACCAAAGCTAGAAATAAAGTACCAATCCCGATTAATCCAAAAGAGGACATCTACGCTTTCCCAACTTGTTCGCCTAGCGCACATGAATGTTCTTGGATCTTTTATCCACATGTGAAAGACATCGCACCAAATGGAAACAACGCAGCTAAAACAATCATCACATTCAAAAATCACAAACAGTTAGTACTAGACGTTTCCTATAACATTATTAAAAGACAAATGCATCTCACGTCCTATTGCGTTGTTCTATTTTCACCAATACCTATAGACCGACCACGATTGGGTTAACACGAAAAACTGCCTGTCACCACAACCGTGACAGGCAGTTTTTCTGTGAGTTCCATATTATTGTTCCTCATCTTTATAACAGTTAATCCCTCTACTTCTCCTTCAAATCTACCAAAACCATATCCCTCTACTTTTTTACCCATCCACCCTTAAATCATGAAACAGAAAAACTTTCATTTCTCCCCCTACGTTTTCCCTCCCGACTCTATATATAGTTAGTGAAGGAGGTGATACAAATGCTAGTTAACTCTCGCCTAATCTTAGTTTTCTCAAACGGCGTGGATGAGTTCGGGGACCCGATTCACAAAACAAAGAGCTTCAACAACATCAAGCCAACAGCAACCGACCAACAGCTAACCGCTGTTGCCAGCAGCCTAGCTCCACTACAACAATGGTCCCTCATCCAAGTCGACCGCACAAATCTACACAGTTTAATGTAGAGATTTAAAAAAAGGACGTTCTTTACCTTTTTTAAAATCTCTACGCAATGAGCGAAGCCGCTGCTTTCACTTAAGCCTTTTATGAGCGCACTTCTCATAAAAGGCGCGCAGCGTGCGGAGCCATTGCCAGCTCTAACTCTATTCTAAGATAGGTCGCTTCTCACCTTCTTTGAATTTCTCAAAACAATGAACCCAACCGCTGCCTTCTTTTAAGCCTTTTATGAGTACCCTTCTCATAAAAGGCGCGCAGCGTGCGGAGCCATTGCCAGCTCTAACTCTATTAAAAAGAAAGGAGGACTCCCACATGAAACTAGAACTAATCTTCGAAAATGAAATGGGGAAAAATGTGACACTCAGCTTAGATAACCCAGTTGAACCTGTGGATCCAATTGCAATCAGTGCAGCCATGGATGCAATCGTCACAGAAAATGCGTTTATTACAAACGGCGGTGAAATTGTTTCCAAAAAAGCAGCACGCATCGTTGACCGTACCGTTACAGACATTGAATTAGCATAATCAAGAGGAAGGAGGGTCACCCTCCTTCCTTTTTCAAAAGGAGGAGAAATGATATGGACATGTGGCTACCGCTGTTAAGTGAGTTTGGTTTTCCAGTCATGGTCACCCTCTACCTTCTTCATCGGGTAGAAAATAAACTAGATTCCATAAACCAATCCATTGTAAAGCTGCCAGAACATCTGTATCAGCAACAGTATCGAAGTATCGAGCAGAAGAAGATGGTTGAGTAAGACACTGCATAAATGAGTGAGGTGGATGATGCAGAATGACAGTTCTTGAGCTTCAAATGGAAGCCGGGAACCGTCCCTGTGCGTCCCACTGCAATCCCCACTTCTCCTACTTTAGCCTCTTGTTCTATAGGAAGCACGAGAACCGTCCCCATGCTTCCTTCGCCGATGAATAGAAACTTTGCTGGGTACGTGACGGTGGAATGAGCACGGCTGATCGTCACTTTTCCGTTCTCAAGTGGTTGACGAAGCATATCTAACGTTTTCTTTGTGAATTCAGCTAGTTCATCTAAAAACAAAACACCACGGTGAGCGAGTGATACCTCTCCAGGCTTTGGATTAGAACCACCACCGATAATGGAGACAGCTGAAGATGAATGATGTGGAGAACGAAAAGGAGGTAGAAACGGTGACTCATTAGAGGCATCTGCTAATTGGTAGAGACTCACTTTCTCTAGCTGAGCTTCTTTTGATAGCGGTGGTAAAATCGATGTGAACGTTTCAGCAAGAAGACTTTTGCCACAACCCGGAGGCCCATCCATCATGACATGATGAAAACCAGCGGCAGCAACCTCAAGAGTCCGCTTCGCAAATTTATGACCGATGATTTGCTGAAAATCACGTTCATAACGAATCTCATGGTCTTCTAGTATTTTAGATGGACGATGAAAGGAAAAAGGCTGACTGCCAGACAAATGGTCAAGCACATCTTGAATCGAGCTAACATAAACAAGATGGAACCCATCTAACTCAACTTCTGGTATATTCGGATCATAAGGAAGATAGAGTGTCTTAAGCGTTAATCTCTTCGCAGCAAGGATAGCCGAAAGCATCCCTTGTACAGGAACAATTGAACCATCTAAGGACAACGCACCGATAAATGCCGCATCACTCGGAAGTTTCACAGAAACAAACCCGCCACTCTTTAAAACGCCTAACGCAATCGCCAGATCAAACAAAGGACCATTTTTCTTTTGCTCAGCAGGCGAGAGATTCACAATCACCTTTTTATCGGCAAGAGGATGCCCCATCGTATGCATGGCTGCTAACACGCGTTCCCGCGACTCTTTTACCGATGTATCCGGCAACCCCACAATCACGACAGACTCCACCCCTTCCATAACCTGGACTTCAACCTGAACGAGATACCCCTCCAAACCTTTCAAGCCAATGCTATTCACTTTAACAGACAAATGAGTCCCTCCTAAACCGAATTTGATCATCATATATTATATTAAGGATTGTAACTACATAAGGAATCTAAACCTGTGTGGTCTTATTAAAAATAGAAAGAAAGGGAATTTTCTTTGAAATGCTTTCAGGAGTAATTGATAAAAAATCGAAGGCAAAGAAGATAATCTAGTACTAGTATCTTATCACCCTCAAACTCAAAAAGGTACTATTAATCTTCGACAAATCTCGGGTGGTGACAGGCACGAGAATCCCTGAGAACCGTCCCCGTGCTTCCTTGAAAGTCAAGTACTAATCATGTATAATTAAATCAAGATCATCCTATAATAAAAAAGACCGAGTGCGCTAACACTCAGTCACCGCAACTACATGCCGCATGAAGAGCGGCTGACCTTAAGTTGATGTTAGAAAAGAAGTAACCACCTACTCTTGGTCGGAGTGACAGGCGGTTACTTCTTTTTGTTGGTGACTAGTGCGACAATCGCTACGAATGCGATAAACATTGTAACGATCAATGTAGTGAGTGGTATAGCGTATTCATTGCTTCATATATCACCATATTATAACACCCTCTTTCAGAGGGAGTGCCAACCTCCCACCAGCTTATGAAGTTGCTAAGATACGTCTAGCAACTTACATGACTAAAATCTATTAAATTAGATTAATTTAACTTGGACTTCCTACTTTCGCTCTTCACTTTATCACATCACAATAACGCGCCGGGTGGGACAGGAAACCTGTCCTCACTATCCCATGAATATACCTCTTCCTTCAGATCATGGTGGAATGATTAACTTAGAACCGTCCCCGTGCTTCCTTTGCTTCCTTTGACTTTTTGGTGGTTTTCATTAATAGCGTCCTTTTGCTATTAATGAAACGGATAAAGAATGGAAGTTTACTAGATTGACAGTGATAGAATTTTCCTTTTATAATGAATGAAGCATGAAAAGATTTTGCTGAAAATGATAAGGATAGCTTCTATCAATGTTTTAGTTTGAACAGGGGTATGTAGAAATCAATAATTTTTTTTAGCAAGTTGATAAAAAATGATAACTACTTAAATTAAATAAATGGTTGCTAAAGTAAACACCATGTGAGTACGGAAGAGACCAACGAGGATGATTCAATCACCGTTGGTCTCTTTTTTATAGTTGTCAAACAATTCAAAAAAAGTATAGATTTGGGTTTAATTAGGAGGTTTTTTATGAATAGATGGTTAGTTGTATTAGGTGCAGTTATTATCCAAATTAATTTAGGGGCAGTGTATGCCTGGAGTTTATTTAATCAACCTTTGATGAATAAGTTCGGATGGGCAAGGGAAGATGTTGTTGTGACATTTTCGATCACAATCGCAATCTTTGCGCTAGCGACAATTTTTGCAGGAAGATTGCAGGATAAAATCGGACCAAGATGGGTTGCCACCATTGGTGGTGTACTGCTCGGACTTGGACTTGTCTTAGCTAGTCAAGCAACAACCTTATATCAATTATATTTCTTTTATGGAGTGATTGGCGGAATTGGAATTGGGATGACCTATGTTTGTCCTCTATCTGCATGTGTGAAATGGTTCCCTGATAAGAGGGGATTTATTAGTGGAGTAGCCGTTGCTGGTTTTGGATTAGGTGGTTTGATCTTTAAACCAATTATTGAACTGTTAATTGAGAGCATGGGCGTTTCGTCTACCTTCTTGTATCTTGGTGTTATCTACTTAATTCTAGTAGTTGCTGGGGCCCAGTTACTTAAAAATCCACCAGTTGAAGAGACTACTAGAAAAGCATCAAAAGCAATACCGGAATTAAGCAATAATTTTTCTCCTAAACAAATGTTGGGAACTTATCAATTTTACTTATTATGGTTCATGTTCTTATTTGGAAGTATGTCTGGACTAATGGTGATCAGCTTTGCTGTTGATATTGGTGTCGATATCGTGAACTTAGATATGGGAAAAGCAGCAAATGCGGTAATGGTAATTGCATTGTTTAACGCAGCAGGACGAATTGTATTAGGTAGAGTATCTGATAGTTTTGGTCGCACAAACACATTAATGATGGTTTATGGCCTAACGGCACTTATCATGTTTTATATGAGTACAGGAGCTATGAACTATCCAACATTTTTACTCTCCGTCTCATTAATTGGTTTTTGCTTTGGAGGCTTCCTTGCCTTATTCCCTTCTGTAACAGCTGATTTTTATGGAACAAAAAATATCGGGAGCAATTACGGGCTCATGTATCAAGCCTATGGAATTTCAGCTTTTGTCGGGCCCCTTATTGCCAAAGCGATTCCTTTGACTCAAGCATTTTTGCTTTCAGGCTTATTCTGTGTACTGGCTCTTGTTATGGCTAAATTAGTAGAGGTACCGAAAAAGGCGGATGCAGGTGAATTAGTAAAGCAAGAAGCTTAGAAAAGTTCATAACGAAAAGGCAAGGGAATTGCCCTTGGGAAGCAACGGGACGGTTCTTGTGCTTCCCTAATAATAAAGAGAAGCGCTATTCACACCTCTCATGTAACAACTACCGGAAAGGTGCTGGGGCTGAGGCAATGTTTTTAACTTTATGAAGACCACGTTTTAGCGTGCATCCTATTACACGTAGTAGCCTCTTGTTCTATGGAAGCATGAGGAAGCATGAGGAAGCATGAGGAAGCATGAGAACCGTCCCCGTGCTTCCTTTTCTAGAAATAGAAAGTATGCTTCATTCCAATAATAATGAAAATGATTATTACTGTGAATTCATATTGGCTAGCGAAAAGATTATTATTAAGAACATGGAAGAGCACAAAGAAAATAAATTATTTTGCACGAAGTCAAAACTACTATTAGATCAATTTAACCTTGCCAAACATGACTTGAACACTTTGTTAAGATTAGTGATAAATAGTACAGATTTAAAAAGTTATACCAACAATGAAAAAATTCATATCCTTCAAAGTTTAATCTTCAGAAGATTTTATGACCTTAATAGAAATAGAGTAAGAATACATGAAGATACAGCTGTTTATTATACTGTACCTGCAAAACCTTCACTTAATTTGAATAAAGATAATAAAAAATGGCTATGTTGTTCCTTATTTCTAACTGAACCTTTTAATAGTTTTGGGGTTTATTTAGAACCAAGCGTATATGAGTCAATTCCTGAAGTAGGACTTGTTACTGATCAGATCCCACGAGCTACACTAGTAAATGACGTGTACCCAGAGTATTTTTGGCATAAATACAAAATAGGTAAAGGGAGTAAGAAAGAAGTACCTGACTTATATGATTATTCTTTTAATAAAAAATTCTTACCTTAATCAGAGTTGTAGAAATATAAACACTTAAGCCTAGAGAGTTTCGGGGAAGTAATGAAACAGTACTTGCTTCCTCCAGTCCTTTTCTCACCCTCTACGCTTTAAAAATAAGATTAGGAGAGACTCCCAAAATTCTTGCTTCCTACCGTTGCGATACTCCGCTATGCCACTTAACTTTTTTCAACATTTCATTTTGACTCATTCCGTACAAACTCTTAACTTGCGATATCTCCACGTCACTAAGAACCTTTTCAATCTCACCCCGTGCCTCTTCATCAGATGTATAAAGAACAAGATGAACTTACAAAAAAGTCAGACGAACAGATGAAAATAAACAGCCAATATTTCGTCGAACAAAGGTAGAAGGAAGCATGAGAACCGTCCCCGTGCTTCCCTGAACGACTTTTTTAATCTCCTCTTTTATCAATTCATCCACTCCTTTATCATACGGATTGAAAGGATCTACACGTTTTTTCTAGAATTATAGAAATGGATCAAATAGCTTTATATCTACCATAATTGGTTGAATTTGGCTATCTAGTAACACTGTAGCATGCTATTATCATTTGTATTAGTACCACTTTTGAAAATTTTTATGGTACCACTTATTTCGTAAAGGGAATGATTATGCATATCACTTAATTATTTAAACCGCGTAGTTTTCATGTTTATTTTGCGTGAATAACAAATAAAGGATCATACATATTAACATGACTAATATGTATGATCCTTTTATATTTTTTAAACAATTGCGCTCTTTAACAGAAGAACATGCCTTACTTACTACTAAACTTCATTTTTGTCTCTAGTAAAAAAATGAAGTGAGGTCATCTACACCATCATAATTGATAAATCCCATGTTCTATTCGCTCGATACAATATTCGGCAAAATTGTAGTAATCAAAGTCAATGTTACTTTCTCCCTTAGTAAAACCGCTGTAAAACATCCCCCACGCAACCTCTCTAACCATTGCCACAAATTTCATGTCCTGAAAAATGTGAAACATTTCCTCATCAAAATATCCGAAGTATAACTTCAACCACTCACGCTCATCTGTTTCACTGAACTGGTTTGTAAACGGAATAAGCGTCAATTCGAAAAATACATCTCCAACTCCCGACAACTCCCAATCAATAATTTGCAACTGTTGACCTGTATAGATCATATTGCATAAAAAGGAATCATTGTGACAGAATTTGTTGTTATATTCCTTGTCATTATTCCGCTTATGCGCAATTTTCTCTACTCGATGCAAAATTCGGTTTAATCCATCAGGATGTTTTACTTGAAACTGATCTGCTCCTTTCAAATATCCATGAATTAAATCGTAAGGAGTACATGTTCTACTTTTACCTTCTATACGATGTATTCGCTTGAGGCGATCCATAATCATTCCTTTGATATTATCGGATTTCAGGTCATTTTTCTCAAGCATTCGCCCTTCAAGAAATTCAGTCACTATAAATTGTTCCGGATTATTACTGTGAATCACTTTAGGAGCAAACCCTTCGATGTTTGCCTTCTTCATCACTTCTACTTCAGAGCGACGTGTCAGTTTCAAATACTCATTTTGCCTGCTATTGATGCGAAGAATATATGAACTTTGTTTCGTTTGTACCTTATAGGTTTGGTTGCACAGCCCTCCTCTAAGATTTTCTAAACTTAAGAATTCATTGCTTAGCTCTGGTACTTGGCGAATAATTTCTTCAACTTTCATGCTCAACAGAATCCACCCCCATCGAATATTCCTATCCTTTGATTTCCTTTTCATTTTTGGTTCCTGTCCCACTGGCCTTGCATCACTTGAAGAAAATATCATAATTTCAAATATTAGTATTTACAGATATAAAAAAACTCCTATTGTAGAAGTTGTTGACCTTGTTTTATTCCCTAAACAAACAAGTCTTCTACAAAGGAGTTTTACCATGAATAGTAAAAGTATAGGTCGAGAAATGCTCATTTGTCAATGCTGAGGTGGGACAGTGAACCTGTCCCCCTACGTATTCTCTACCCACTCTATATATAGTTAGTGAAGGAGGTGATACACATGCTAGTTAATTCTCGCCTAATCCTAGTATTCTCGAATGGCGTCGATGAGTTCGGGGACCCGATCCACAAAACAAAGAGCTTCAACAACATCAAACCAACAGCAACGGACGAACAGCTTACAGCTGTTGCCAGTAGCCTAGCTCCACTACAACAATGGTCCCTCATCCAAGTCGACCGCACTAATCTACACAGTTTAATGTAGAGATTTTTAAAAAGGTCGTACTTCACCTTTTTTAAAAATCTCGAAGCAATGAGCGAAGCCGTTGATTTCTCTTAAGCCTTTTATGAGTGCCCTTCTCATAAAAGGAGCGCAGCGTGCGGAGCCATTGCCAGCTCTAACTCTATTCAAATTAAACCTACGAAAGGAGGACTCCCACATGAAACGTCTTGAACTAATCTTCGAAAATGAAATGGGGAAAAACGTAACACTCAGCTTAGACAACCCGGTTGAGCCCGTTGATCCAATTGCAATCAGTGCAGCAATGGATGACATTGTCACAGAAAATGCTTTCATTACAAACGGCGGTGAAATTGTTGCAAAAAAAGCAGCACGCGTCGTTGATCGTACGGTAGAAGACATTGAATTAGCATAATCTCGATTAGGAAGGAGGGCAACCTCCTTCCTTTTCAAAAGGAGGAGAAAGATAATGGAAATGTGGCTGCCGCTCCTAAGTGAGTTTGGCTTTCCTGTCATGGTCACTCTTTACCTTCTTCATCGGATTGAGAATAAGCTTGACATGGTCAACCAATCCATCTTACAGCTGCCAGAACATCTGTCCAAGCAGCAATCCCGAAGCGTCGTGCAAAAAAAGATCGTTGAATAAACTTTATGAGTGAGGTGGGCTAATCCATCTCACTTATTTACATATTCCATAAATATTTTTCACTAATTTTACAATATATGTATTTTTATGTACGATCGTACGTCGCAAAAGCTTTTCTGATGACTGATGATAGGTAAAAAGAGGAGCTAGTATGGTGGAGGAAAAGGATAAGCAAGAAGAAAAACAATTAGAAATAGAATCAAATGAAGTCATCGGTAGAAATGTTCAAGCCTTTCGGAAGGTAAAGGGCATGAAAGCTGATGAATTAGCTCACAAAATAAGAATAACTAGTTCTTACCTCGATAAAAATGATGATCGTAATAATGGTTTTCACGACACTATGCTCGATAATCGGTTGAACAATAATCGCCCCGATTGAGATCATCACGATCGTTGTCGTTACGGTCATTTGTGCAAGCGACTTCCGTCCAGATACCCGAAGCAGAAGAAACCCTGAAATAACCATTAAAATGGCTTCCCACATAAAATCCATATGTATACGACTCCTTTTAGAAAAAAATAGATCAGTGTACTATTAACTTTCCTAAGAGTAAGAATTCTACTCATCCATTAAAGACGCTTGCCCTCTCAGCTCATTTTCGTTCTTTTTGTTACGAACATGTCCATTTTTGGTTATACTAGAAACAAAAGCAGCCTTTTATGAAAGCGAGGAAGCGAAGCGATGCCCGATTTGACGTATCTGATCCTGCAAATATTAGCCGTTATTTTACCGATCTTTGTCTATCATACTTTTTTTGGCGAACGAATCATTTACAAGAGTTCAAGGGTTGTATCGATCTATGATTTCGGCTTTTGGTTCGTGGCTCTTTTGCTTTGTATGCTGCTGCCGACCTTTCTAACGACGGAGTATCGGTTTGATCTTAGAACGATTCCGATTACCCTCGGTTTTTTATACAGCGGGCCGGTTGTTGGCTTTGCCCTTGCTTTTGTGTCGCTTGTCGTTCGGTTTTTCATGGGTGGTCTTGGGGGATTGTATCATTACCTCCTCGTCTTGTTGTTTTACCTTCCTGTCGTGTTAGTTGTGATTAAATCCTTTCGTCGTGCGAGTCCCAAAAGAAGAATAGGGTTCTTTATCGGGTTATCCCTTTTTCCTTTTGTTTGCTCTTCGCTTGCTTTGTTGATTTTAGCCGATGTTTCGTTTCTTATCAGCTCTTTCAATGCAGGATTTTTCCTCTATGTAACCGTTTGCGTGATTGCAAGTTGGACGGCAGTATTGTTACTTGAGACGATCCGGGAAAACAGGCAGATGAGGCTGTCGTTGCAGCAGGCTGAAAGGCAGAAGCTCTTACGTGATTTGACGAGTGTTTTTGCACATGAAATTAGAAACCCGATGCAGGTTGCTCGTGGTTTTCTGCAGCTTCTAAATGCTCCTGACTTGTCAACGGACAAAAAGAAATACATCGATCTTTCAATCGAGGAGTTAGACCGCGCCAATGGCATTATTAGCGAGTTTCTAGCGTTTGCCAAACCGCAAAAAGAGGAGATCGAACCAATCGAGGTAAGAACACAACTGTTGCGTGTGATTGACATGCTGCAAGGCTACGCCCAATCACAAAATGTCACGATTGAAGCGGACTTGCCCGAGCATTACCCGGTACTGGCTCATCAGCAAAAGCTCGATCAATGCCTGTTAAATATTTTTAAAAATGCGATTGAATCGATGCCTGATGGCGGTGTCGTTTCCGTTGCTTGTTCGTCAGTGCAACCACACTGCGTCACCATTGATATTACCGATCAAGGGATCGGAATGACAAAGGAACAAATTAATCAGCTCGGCTCGCCGTTTTACTCGCTAAAGGAAAAAGGCACAGGGATCGGTTTAATGGTCAGCTACCAAATCATCAAGTCCTTTCACGGCAAAATCACTGTTACGAGTGAAAAAGGAACAGGCACGACCTTTTCGATCAGCCTGCCTATTAGCCGTGACTTATCCTTATCTGTGGCGAACCGGGCTACTGAGAGTATGTAGAGGTACTTAGAAGGTAGTGGAATCCGAATTAAGGGAGCTGCCGTTCGATGGCAGCCCTCCTCCCCGTTGATAAATTTTGTTAATTGGGGTTCAGATCAAACCTGTCCCCACTATCCAGGTACCTGACCCCTAGTCTCTTAAAGAAGAAACAGAACGAGGCCAAACCCAAACAAGCTAATGTAACCTCATCAACACCAAAAAAGACAAATGAACAGGTTGCTACTAGAAAAGGTGACTATGCTCCTCCGTCAAAAGAGGAGCATAGGTGGTTTCATTCCGACAAATTCTTGCAATGTTCAGGGAGTGACTGGCACCGAAACAATGGATAATGTTCTGGCTCTTTGACCATCTTCGCTTCAATAGGGTTGAGATGAATATAGCGACTGACTTCAATCATTCCATTCTTATCTTCAATGATCGTGTCATAAACACATTATGACCACCTGCTGCCGCGACTTCGAGCGCTAGCTTTGCTTGCTCTTGTCCAATAATATCGGAAAAGTCTTTTTGAAACTCAACAGGTGATATCAATCCTTTTACCGGCACTGACTGAATAGGCAAAGGGAGCGGAACCTGTCCTCTTACATACTGCAAAACATCGTTAATATGTTGTACAACGATACACTCAATCCCCTCTAGCATCTCAATTGGGATTAGTGGATCATAAGGAAGAACCACTCGTTTAAACCCGAGCGCTTTTGCGGCAATCAACGCTGGCAGCATTCCTTCCACTTTTGCAACCGAGCCATCTAACGACAATGCTCCGATAAAAGCCGTTTCTTGCGGAACTGCCTCGTTGAACTGCTTCCTCTCTTTTAAGACTGCAATAGCCATCGCTAAATCAAACAAAGGCCCGTTCTTTTTCTGCTCGGAAGGAGATAAATTGACAACAATCTTCTGATCCGTTACATCACATTCAAGTGTTCGAATCGCCGACAACACTCGCTCCTTTGACTCTTTCACCGACGTATCCGGAAGCCCCACGATGATCATCGACTCTGTTCCTTTAGACACCTGGACCTCAACTTGCACACGGTACCCTTCCAACCCTTTTAAACCAATGCTTGAGACATTCACCGTCACATAGACGACCTCCTTTTGGTTTTTAGCTGAAGTGACTGATAAAAAATATAAACATGAAAAAAATAGGAGCTTTTCATAAGGGAATAAACTGAATGGTGAATTAGATGAGTGACTGTTTTATTCGACAACATTAGTGGTATTCCTTTAAATTTTTCAAAAAAATTCTTTAAGATAGAATTAAATATGTAAATAAATTGGATCGCAATAAACCTTCTTACCATTACTCGTATATGTATAATCCTTATAGTGAAACACCCTTGCTCCTCTTTTGACAAAGGAGCAAGGGTGCTTCGTTTCGACAATATCTTGCAATCTTCGGGGAGTGACAGGCACGCAATACTTGATAGTTTTGGTCGCACAAACACATTAATGATGGTTTATGGCTTAACGGCACTTATCATGTTTTATATGAGTACAGGAGCTATGAACTATCCAACATTTTTACTCTCCGTCTCATTAATTGGTTTTTGCTTTGGAGGCTTCCTTGCCTTATTCCCTTCTGTAACAGCTGATTTTTATGGAACAAAAAATATCGGGAGCAATTACGGGCTCATGTATCAAGCCTATGGAATTTCAGCTTTTGTCGGGCCCCTTATTGCCAAAGCGATTCCTTTGACTCAAGCATTTTTGCTTTCAGGCTTATTCTGTGTACTGGCTCTTGTTATGGCTAAATTAGTAGAGGTACCGAAAAAGGCGGATGCAGGTGAATTAGTAAAGCAAGAAGCTTAGAAAAGTTCATAACGAAAAGGCAAGGGAATTGCCCTTGGGAAGCAACGGGACGGTTCTTGTGCTTCCCTAATAATAAAGAGAAGCGCTATTCACACCTCTCATGTAACAACTACCGGAAAGGTGCTGGGGCTGAGGCAATGTTTTTAACTTTATGAAGACCACGTTTTAGCGTGCATCCTATTACACGTAGTAGCCTCTTGTTCTATGGAAGCATGAGGAAGCATGAGGAAGCATGAGGAAGCATGAGAACCGTCCCCGTGCTTCTCTCTATTCGACAAATCTCGGGTGGTGACAGGCACGCAATATTCGCAATATTCCCAAAACACTTATACCTGTATATGTAATTATATTGGTGAATACAAGAAATAGGGCAAGCTTTTGGAAGCATGAGAACCGTCCCCGTGCTTCCCTGCTTCCCTATTATGAGACAACTTCTATTTTTCCAGCTAATCTAGGTGAAACTATTTAATTATGAATTTCTCATCTTAGAGTCCTAAATTCACAAGATCATGAAGATGAATCATCGCAACTGGTTGCTTCATTTCATTGATAACAGGGAGTACATTTACTTTACTTTCTTCCATCAGCTCAAGTGCTTTAGCAGCTAGTGTACCTTCATTAATGACAACAGGTGTTAAATTACATAAATCTTCTACCTTTGTTTCTAACACATTATCTGTTAACACAAAGGCACGACGGATATCGCCATCTGTTAAAATTCCAACCATAAACCCATGTGAATCGACTACAGTCGCAGCACCCATTCCTTGTGCTGTCATTTGGAAAAGCGCATCTTTTACAGTCTCACCTGTAAAGACGAGTGGATTCTTTTGAGATGTTTTGACAATATTATCAACCGTTAATAATAGTTTCCGGCCTAATGATCCTGCTGGGTGATAAAGGGCAAAGTCCTCAGGTTGAAATTGCCTCGCTTCGAGAAGGGCAACAGCTAGCGCATCCCCAAGTGCTAATGTAACAGTTGTACTTGTAGTTGGAGCCAAACCAAGTGGACAAGCTTCTTTTGCATTACCAATGTTTAAGACAATATCAGAATTGGTTGCTAATGTCGATTGAGAGTTTTTCACAACAGCGATCATTTTTGCACCAATTTTTTTTATGGAAGGAATCAAATTGATCACTTCATCGGATTCACCGCTATTTGAAATGGCGATGACAACATCATGTCGTGTTACCATGCCCAAATCACCATGTAGCCCTTCTGAAGGATGGAGAAATAGCGATGGAGTTCCTGTACTAGCCATCGTCGCATTGATTTTGCGACCAATGATACCCGATTTACCAATGCCAGTTATTACAACTCTACCTTTACATTGTAAAATCAACTCAATTGCTTCTTCCATTGATTCACCAAGTGAACCGCTTAGTTCAAGAATAGCTTGAGCCTCTTTTTCAAGAACTTCTTTCATACTTCTCAAATAATCAGTTGTTCCCTGAGTAGATGAAATAGAATTTGGCATTATTGGACCTCCTAAAGTTATTAATTTACACTAGTGTTGCATAAATTTTGACGGAATTTTCAGTTTTTACACTTACCCTGCTTAGAGCCAAAAAGGTAAATACCCAATTAAAGGTGGCTCCATCAATTTGGAAAATAATTTACAATTAGACATTTGTGACGACGACAGTTTGTTTATTAAGGAATGGCTTTTCCTTCAATTTTCCGAAGCCAAATATATGCCGGTTTCCACAAAGCAGCTCTTAGGTAACGACTAATTTGTAAGGTTTTTCGCTTGCTTTTTGTCTCGAGTTGAACAAGAACATGTAGGCAAAAAACGATTAGTGCGATAAACACTTGATTGTGGATCGCCCATTTGCTTTGACCATAGAACTTTTTGATACTGAGATGCTGCTTAATCCATTTGAAAAACAACTCAATGGCCCAGCGTGATATATACATCTTTGATATTTCTTCGGCACTTAAATCAAAACGATTAGTAAGTAACTGAAGTTCATTTCCTTTTGAATCAATCACTCTTAGAAGACGAAAGTAGTTCTCAGTACGGTTTTGAGTCGTCCCAATCAACACCATTTGATCGGACAGAACAGTCGAATTCTCGGGTAGTTTAAAATCGTAAACTTCTCGTATGACTGCGTTTTTACGCAGCCTAGATAGAAAAAAGTAACCATCATCTGTCATGCGATCAAAGCGTTCATAGTCTAAATAGCCACGGTCAAACACATACATGCATTCCTTGTCATCTACCATGATTTCTAGTTGACCACGATCATGTTCCTTTGCCGTTGTTAGCACCGCCTTTTCAGGATAGGAAATCCCTTTTTCCATAAACACAAGGCGCAAATGCAGCTTTACACCCGCTTTTGTTTTGCGGAACTGTGCCCACTTATGATTGGTCAAATTAAGGGGAAATGTGCTTGAATCAATGATTTTTAACGGCATGATGAGCTTTGTATTATGTGTTTTCGCATGAATTTGTGCGACTAAATCAAGGAAAAGTCTTTGAAATAAATCAGGATTCATCCCATTTAATCGTCGTGATAGCTGAGAAATACTGATCGTATCAAGGTTAATTCCTTTTTGAAGCTGGTCATCGAAAAGACAATCGCTCAGCGCATGAAGACTTTCTACTTCTTCGAGCTGTGCGTAGAGTAATAATTTTAAAAATGATTCCGTCGTAAGTTTCTTCGTATAGAAATCTAATTTCAATGTTTTCACCTGTTCATCAAATAATTTAAGGTTTATTGGTGAAAACCATTGTCCAAATGAAGTTTTTCGTGTAATCTTATCCATGCGTATGGTCCTTTATTATTGGATTTGGACGGGATTACCACCTGACTTATCCATTATAAAGGACTTTTTCTTTGCACAAATAAAGATAATTGAAGATTTTGAGTCTTTTTAATATTACAAATTACTTAATGCAACGCTAGTGATTAATTTATATTAAATACTTAAACGGCTCCTCATTTGCTTTATTTCTTATTCCAGTTCGTCTAATTTGTAAATATACGGAATCAGATTAATTCATCATTTCCTATTAAATAAATAAGCTGTTCTAAAAGATTAATATTATCTAATTATTTAGAACAGCTATGTTAATGTTGAGAATAACCACAAGGGTGATTTCTAAACAAGTTCCATGGATGTTTAACCGTTAATTCAAGATCAACTCTAATGTAAGCAGAGAATCATCATTTTTATTTCCAGTTTCAAAATTCAGGCGAGTCAGCTTCTTTGATAGAGATCATAAATGAAGTTCTGTGATAAGTACTTCTATTTTACAATGAAAACGGTAGTCTTTTTTATTGATATCATCTATTTACTACTAGGCATGAGAAAGTGCATTACATAACTTGGACCATTGTAAGTAATAATAATAAATATTTCATCTCTGTTAGTGAAAACTTTAGATTCTGTTATTTTATTGCTATTAAGGACAATGATGCTTACAGGAAATCACAGGACGAGTATATGAAACGAAGAACCTTGATATAAAAATACTACCTTTTATTTGTAACTTAAACTCTCCAAAGGGAGTATCAACACATTAGCAGGAGGAAGATGGACAAATAATTGCCAACCACCCAACTATTTGTAGTTCCTACTATGAGGCTAAGGCTAGTAAATAAACCAAATAAATCCAATCAATATTTCATTTATTTAATATTATCTCCCCTATTTTCTTACTATAACAACATCACCGTACTGGGTGACAGGAACCAGACTTGAAAATTGCAAGTGATTCTATACAAAGTTACACTTATCTTTGCATTTCATTCAATTTTCATACTTGAATATTTTGTATTCTAATATATAAAAGTATCTTATTTTGCCAAATAGTTAAATTTTTTCTACTTTTAACTGTTGCTCTAATTTTAATTGATTTTCTTCCTTACGATTTTGCACTTGTTCAAACAAAATATATTTCCAGAACAAATAAAGAATAGGTCTTTTTACTGTATACCAAATTATAGCTATCCTTTAATTAAACAATTAGATTCCACTTCTTCCCATTCCATAAATATCCGTGTTATATCTTCTTCTATTAATTCACTTCCTGTTTGTATTTCAATAAATTCTAAATCAGTAATTGCCATGATTCCATGCTTAGCTCCTACAGGTATTTGTAAAACATCTCCTGATTTGACTTTAATAACCCTGTCATTTAAAGCAAATTTACCTTTACCATTAATTATTGTCCATGTTTCACTTCGTTTGCGATGTAATTGATAACTTATATTTTTTCCAGCTTTAACACAAATCCGTTTTGTAAGAACTTCATTTTCTTCCCCAAAAGTTGTATGGTCTAAAACTCTATACCAACCCCATCTACGTTCTTCATACATTGGACGCTCATCAAACTTTTCCACAAGTTCCTTCACCTTTGGACTAACTTCTTTATCAGAAACTAGTACTCCATCAGGACTTACTGCAATAACAGCATTTTTCATTCCGAGGACTGCTACTGGAATATCTAATTCATTTAATAGATGAACATTTTTACTATCTTTTGATATTACACCTTTACCAATTATATTAGTTGCCATTTCTTCAGTAAGTGTATTCCATGTACCAAGATCTTTCCAATAGCCTTCATACGGCAATGCTATAATTTCAGATGCCTTCTCTACTACCTCATAGTCAAAACTCTTTTTAGGTAAAATTTCATATTGCTTTATTAACTCTTCATAACTAATTGGAAGCCCTCTTCCTTCTAGAATTGAAATAATATATTTTAGTTTAAAAGCAAAAACACCACAATTCCATAATGCACCTTGATTAATTAAATTCTTTGCATCTTCTTGACTAGGTTTCTCCTTAAAATGACTTACTTTAATAAAATCTCCCTTAAGACTTCCTGAGTTCGGGACAATATACCCATATTTCTCAGAAGGAAAAGTAGGTTTAACACCAATTAAACCTACTTGAGCACTTGAATTATTTATTTCCTTTTCTAAATCAGTTACTCTGTTAAAAAAATCAGAATCTACAAAAGGATCAACTGGTAATACACCGACTACCTCATTTAATGAAACTCCTTTAATCGAATAGAGATAAGTTGCTGATAATGCAATAGCGGCAAACGTATCTCGTCGTTGAGGTTCAATAATGAGTGGTACTTCTTGTCCAATCTGATTTTGAATCATATCAACTTGAGATTTACTCGTAGCAATAACTGTAGAATCAGTTAATCCTACACTTCCTAACTGTTCCCATACTCTTTGTACCATTGAGCATCTTCCAATCTTATTGCTTTCTAATACTTTTAAAAACTGCTTTGAGCGTGCATCATTTGATAATGGCCAAAGTCTTTTTCCCGAACCACCAGATAATAATACTAACTGCACCAGAATTCCCCTCCATTTTTAATTTTAGATAAATTAAGCTTTGATTTAGTAATTTTAGATTGTAATATTATAGACAAATTGATTATTATTCATAATAACGAGAATAAAACCAACTAATTTATTAAAATGTATTTACTGAGATAAATATAAAACTTTTTCAAGCTACCTTTAAACCTTTTCTATTTGATTGTTTTATAATTATATAATTTAACTTTCGTGTTAAAGGTTTTTCAATTAAGAAATGTACTACAACTCCTCCCATTATTGCAACTATTATGGTTAACAAAACCGAAAATGAATATCCAATAATCAAGTAGACGCCCAAAACATTAAATACCTTTACAGTTAAGATAATAATTGGCAAATTTGTGACAATAATTGAATAAGAAGCATTTCCTAAAACATTAAACATCTTCGGTATGTTGGAATTATAGTTTCTATCTATTGATGATGTACCTATTATTAATAATGCAGAAGACACGCCATAAAATAAAACATTATCAATTCCTAAAGTGAGATATTGGTTCATCCAACTTATTAGAAATCCTAGTATACCCAATATTATTAAAAGAACACTATATTTTAGTTGAATATTATACTTTAAAATTAAATACGCACAAATACAACCTATTAAAAATTCTAAATTAAACATACTTAATAAGAAATTAATAAAATAATTTTGTGAATTTAAGCTAGTAGTTGTATAAAAATTATTAATAAGTATACATATTGTCCAAGTAATTATAATCCATTTCATTGTTTTTTTCTTATTCATATAAAGAGTGAAAATTAAATAAAATAACACAACATGAACAAGTGACCACGTTGCTCCTAATACTGGATCTTGGTCTTGAGGTAACAGTAGTAAAGATTTTAAAATTACAGTAAACTGGGTTTCATGCCCATTACCAAATGAATCAAATAAAAAATATACCGGTAGACTTAATAACGTGAAAAACCACACTAAAGGATAAATACGGACTAACCGCTTTATAATAAATTCCTTTGCCTTACCCTCGATGCCGAAATCTCTAGAATAAATATAATAAATTAAAAAACCACTTAGTACAAAGAAAAAGTCTACTCCACCACTCCTATTTAATGCATAAAAAAAAGAGAAGTTATACTTCTCGAAATCATGGTATATAACACTAACATGGGAAATTAAAATTAATATAGCCGCAATCCCTCTGTAACTTTGTATTATATTCAAACGTTTGCGGTTATTTTCTCTCAAAGTATCACCGACTTTCGTTGAAATTTGTAAATTTAATAAAAAGCATAAGTACACAATTAGAGTAACTTCTAATTAACTCACTTTACATTTACTTTTCTACTAGAGTTATCATATACATATTCAACTTTTTCAATCATTTCACATATAGAGAATTGCTTTTTATAACAATTGTAACTACCTTCACCATATGATCTTAATAAATCTCTATTATTATAAAGTTTAATAATTAAATTAACCGCAGCATCTATATCTCCTCGTCTAAAGAGTTCGCCATTATATTCTGACACTATTAGTTCATTATTACCTATTACATCACTTAAAACTAGTGGTTTACTTAGTGCCATCGCTTCAATTACCGAATAAGGTAAACCCTCATATAACGATGTAGACAAGTAAAGGTCAAACTCTTGAAGGTTACTGACTGTATTCGAAGAAAAACCAGGGAACTTAATTCTTCTACTTAAGTTCTCTTCAATAGTTATACGTCTAACTTCTTCAAGTAATGGACCATCTCCAACATACACAAATTGAATATCACTAATCTTATCAGTCACTTTTTTTGCAATTTCGAGAAAAGTATATGGATCTTTTTGATTATCTAACCTAGCTAATGTTCCAACTATAAATTCAGAGTCTGTATCTATATTATTTCCCTCTAACTCTTCAACTCCATTAAATATTATTGAAGTATTTTCTTTTTTTACAATTTTATTGTCAACTGCAAATTTATTTTCCCCGTTTGATACATTTATTGTTATGTTTGTAATCTTTGAAAGGAACCTTTCTATATATATATATATAAATCTTTTTAATTTACTCATATCGACATTTTGTGAGTAGTAGGCATGCGGAGTATAAATAGCTGTTTTGTCGTATAGAAAAGCAACAACCCTACCTAATGCTCCCGCCTTTGAACTATGACAATGAATAATATCTGGGTTAATTCTTTTTACTATCCTTGAAATCTTAAATAAACTAACACTGTCTTTTATTATAGAAATTTCTCTGCACATAGATACATTATAAAATGTAATATTTAAATTCTTTAAGTCTTGTAGAAGATTAATGAAAACTTCATCAATTCTGTCCTCACTATAAATTACATGTAAATCATATTTACTTCGATTTAAATTTAAAAGAAGATCAACAATGTGCCTTCTAACTCCTCCACCTAAAGATTCACATATAATGACTACTTTCATCATGGCCCACCTCAATACGATTAATTGATCTACTTTTCTTACTACAAATCTTTCAATTCATTTATTGTTTTTTCAGTACACTTTTTCCAAGAAAAATCTTGTGCTCTGTTATAACCTTTAAGCTCGTAAGATTCTCTGAATGAATCAACTTTAAATTGGACTATTTTCATGGCGATATCTTCAGGATTATCCGGGTTACATAGCAATGCATTATTCCCTGCAACTTCAGGTAAAGAAGATCTATCTGAAACAATAACAGAGCACTTTAAAGCCATGGCTTCCAGTGGTGGTAATCCAAACCCTTCATAATATGAAGGAAATACAAAACAGAGAGCATTTTCATACAAAGCTTTTAATTCATTATCTGATACATAACCTACATGCTTAATATTACTAGGTAAGACCTCTAGTTTTTTATTAAATACTTTAGGGTGTGTCCCCCCTGCAATTACAATATCATAATTATTTTTATTTTTAATAAAGTCAATTGCTTTAACAATTGCGTCGAAATTTTTATTGGGACTCATGCTACTTACAGCTAATATATATTTCTTTTTCGTCAAATTATATTCACTCAAAATATTATTGTCAGATTGTAACTCTGTAATATGCTCTTTACCTAAGTGAGTTACAATAATTTTGCTTTCTTTTATTTTTAAATAATTAACAAGCTCATCTTTTGAAAAATTAGAAACTGTAAATATTTTTTTAGATAATTTACCTATAAAGAAAAATATAATCTTATACCAGATAACAAACAACTTAGTAAAAGCAACACTATTAGAAAAAACAGCCATGTCATGAATGGTAACTACTTGTCTTGTTTTAAACATTGGAGCTGGGCCGCAAGGGTTAAAAAGCAATTTCCCCATAGTGTATAAAGGTAATTCTATTTGTTCCCAAGCATGGCCTGTCAACAACCCTATTTTTTTAACTTTTATATTCTTAAAGGTTATTCCATTAGTGATGTTTTTAGGAGAAAGTATTATAAATTCACCTTTTATTGCACCAATTTCAATTAACTGATCCAACTCTTTTATTAACTCTATTGAGTATCGTTGTACTCCAGTAACTGATTGAGTTAAAAATCGACCATTAATAAATAGTTTCACAAATAAATACCCCTCACCATTTATACTTTTAATTAAGAAATCTTATAGATATATTAAATCTTATTTCTTCTGGTTATTTATCGATAAAGCAATTCCAATAAACATCCAGAAAAAAACATTAAATGGAAAAACTTCTAATGTGTTTGTAAAGAAACCTGCTATAAATACTCCTATTAGCATACTTAATGCAGTAACTTCTATATTTTTGAAACTTTTCTTTTCATTTAATAAGTAATTAGAAATTAACTTGTACATTATTAACATTAAAAAGATAATCCAGAGAATAGTTCCTAAAATTCCACCTTGTTGGTAGAATGCGAAAAATTGGTTATCAACATAATAATTAGAAACGTCGTACCCTAATTGGTGAACTCTAATTGTTGCAGCACCAACCGCACCTAGCCCTAATCCTAATAACCCTTCAAAAGAAAATAAATAAGGTAAATGTATGAACCAATGTTCAAGTCTATGGGAAAATGAACTCGTGGAGTACAATCTCGTATCGAAATTAGCGATCACGATTACAATAAATGGAACTATTAAGAATGTAGCACTCAGTATTAACAGTTGCTTTTGCCTTAAACTATTACGAATATAAAACACAAACATACATATTTGAGTAACTACCCAAAAAATAATTGACGTTCTTTGAGTAGACAGTAAAAGAAAGACTAAAGTATTTATTTTTACTAACCAACGTACTAAAACATATCTTTGACATAACTTATCATTTCGCTCAACCATAATCCCCAAAACAGCCAATAACATTCCGTATGCACTTGGAATACCAACAAGAGATGGAAGTCTAGGTATCTCTTGGCCAAAATTTCTAACGTTGACACCATATACAAAACCTAATTCCATTAATTTTTCAATACCTAGTATATATTGGATAACCCATACAGATATAATTAATACATACAAAAATTTAAAAAGTATTATTAAGTCCGATACACTTTTTCCTCTTAAAATATAACCTAGGAACAGCATTAGCAAAGGTAAGATTGTAACTTTAAAACCATAAATATAATTTAATGGAGTCCCTGTCATAAGGTGACCTATTAGGCCAAAAATAGTAATATAAAACAAGAAAAAAAGAATAACCTTCAAGTCATTATACATATACTTTCTTGAAACAATCAAAACAATGCTTAACAAACTTATTATTAGCATGACAACGTCTTTTAAAGATCGAAATATCATACCATCATAATAAATAATAATCGTACCATATATGCATAAATAAAATAATAATACTACATTCATTACTTTTATAAACTTTTCAAGTTGGTAATTATATTGTAGAGGGAAATCTAAAGACTGCTTTTTATTAATTTCTTTGTTAAAAATATCTGTTGACAATCTATATCATCTCCAAAATCTATATTTATATTATTAAAAGTATAAATATAGATTATTGTGCATTTTTATTCTGATATCTTAGATGACACAAAAATCAGGGTAATCATTTCCAATTTATCTCATCATTAAAAACAGTTTTTAAATTATTATATACTCTTTCTAACTTAACTGTATTCGAAGACTCTTTTATTAAATACGGTAAAATAGAAGTATTTTTAATATTGTTATCTATAATATATGAATAAAATAGAGCCGCTGTCCAAACGCCAATAATTTCTGTCAATTTCATTTGGGTTAATAATACTTCAACAGGGATTGGTACATCATTCTGCAAAACAAAGACATTGACACCTTGTTTTTTAAGTTTTTTTTCTAAACTATTAATTTTATAAAGATTATCCCTAGGATGTGGTTTTATGAATACTCTAAAATCCCCACCTCTATAATCGGCTATATACTTAGTGATCACTTCCAACTCATCATCTAGGCTTATTAAGTTGTCCTCAGATAACGCTTGAGAAAGTAAAAGAATATTTTTTTTATCGTCATTTAAAAGTAGTTGATATGCTTGGTCACTTTGTACAATCGCCTTCACTTTGTCATAGTATATATCATTGTATTTGCTTAAATTTAACTGTTTAACCCCATTAATAGAATTACCAATAACATGTTTTTCAGGAAAAGATGCATAAACATACTTAAAAAGAAGCTCTTTATCATTATTAAAGATAAAATTCAAGGGATCTTTTTGATAAAACCATTTCTTTAATAAACTCTTAATATTATCTTTTGAAAATAAACTACTTGTTTGATTATTGGAGTAATTAAAATCAAGATAATTTGTCAACCCGTCTTCAAGAAGATTAATCTGTATATTGTTTTCTTTTGCTATAAAGTATAGCAATCTATCAAACGGCATGTGTCTATTACCTATATAAACTTCAGAAATCCCTTCTTTTCTAAAAATTTCTAATATTAGCTCTTTTAATGATTCTTTCTCTTGGATAGTTTTTTTTCGTTTAATTATTTTTTGTGCATTTGTCAAATTATAGTCTACCGCTCCCTTAAAAACCAACCCATTTTTCCAAACATTATCGTCCTTTAACAAATTATAAGTTTTTAAGTGATCTTCATGTCCACCTGAAAACCACAATAATGAAATATTATTTTTATCATTAAAATCGGAAGCAATTGATTGTGCAAAATAAAAAATTAAAGGACTACTTATACTAAATAACCTCATTATCTTAACACTCCAGTAAAATATATTTAGCTTACATTATTAGTCCCATTACTAATATTAATTCCTTGATATATATGACTAGTTAATCTTCTAATCTCATTAACCTTCATACCAAAGTTATTGGAAATGACTTTTTCATTATTTATAATATACTCAATTTTTTCTAAAAGTTCCTCTTCTGTTATCTTAACAAAATCAACTACTTCTATAGGGTAATCTACCATCTCTAACACACCTTGCATTTTTATAGTGTTAGATTGATAAGCTATAAAGGGCGTCTTAGCAATCATTGAAAATATCATTGGATGGAAGCGACCAGTTATAAAGAAATTACTAGCTTTAATAACACCTAAAAGCTCATTATAAGTGAACCCCTTATCAAAAATAATAATATCAGGAATAGAATGTTTTATCTTCACGATAAACTTCCGATCAATTTCACAAGAAGCTGTAAAGACTATTGGAAGTTTGTATTTTCTCTTCACACCATTTATTAGTTGAATATATTTATCAAAAGGGATATCCTCTAACACAACAGTCCCTGCTAAACAAATAAAAGGCCCTTGAACACCTAAAGAATTTAGTATTTCTTTTGACCTTTCAGGACTACATGGTTCGGCAAAAAAAGCTGCGTCACCACTCACACTCACATTATTTATACCTATTTTGTTTAGATTTATTGTTGACAAATGTTCTCGTGTAATAATATTGTCTATTTTACTATAAACAATTTCACTTAACCTTTTTGCATTTTCATCATCAAATTGTAATGTATGATTTATTATTGATGTTTTCTTATTATATATTTGTTTTGCAACACTCAAGAAAAAGAACCATTCAATCATAACAGTGCAATAATTATGAATCGAGCCCTCACCGTTTAAAATAACATTGTCCGTATTTTTAATTTTGTTATAAATAGATTTATTTGGACTAATTTTTTCTAGGTAAAACTTAATTAAATTCGCCAATATCCTTTTTTCAATTGCACCAGAACTTACGATCTTATCTTTTATCCTTGCAGAAAAATATCTATATGCACTTCTTTTTTTATAATGAATTGGCACTTTGTAACTTATTTTTAATTTCGCCTTCTTCTCTATTAAATTTATTAAAGAATCTGATGTGGCTTTACAACCCCAGTTATCTTCATTTCCAGTGTAATTTAATAAAACTGCTTTATTAAAATCCAATTACTTCTCCACCTTTTTTATTTTTCTATAGATTTACCGAAAGTTTCACTTTTTTTCATGAAATATCCCCAAGGCATTTTATATACTTTTGTAGAGATATACCAAGTCAATAAAAATATAATAAAATATGAAATTGTTGTAGCTTGAGCTGCTCCAACTGCACCATTTGATTTAATTAGATAATAATTTAATGGTAAATTCAATCCTAATATTATAAATGTAATTAAGGATAATAAATAATTTCTCTTTTCAAATTGTATATAACTGACAACCATTTTCTGCATTCCATTAAATGCATATCCAATAGCAATCCATAACACAAATTGACTTGATGCACTAAAACCCTCTCCCAAGAATATATTCATAAACCAGGGAGCTGAGAAACTTAGCAGTATTGCTAGAGACATTAAAACCCCAAAATATAAATATGTGATTTTAACGATTTTAATTTTTTCATCTTTTACGTTTTCTTTTAGTTTACGAAATAACCATGGCAGCCACGCTTTATTAAAAGACATTTGAATTAAATTTATAATCATACCAAACTGATATCCAACAGTATACAGACCTGTTTCATCTAAACCAACCATATTTGTTATAAAAACACGGTCACTCATAGTTAATAGGAACCCACCTAACCCAAAAGGTATTAATGGTAATCCTAAACTTAAAATGTTATCAATATATTTTTTTTCATACCTAAACTTCAAGAAACCACTTTTCCACAAGAAAATAATACCAATTAACCCACAAATCAAAGACGCAATAACTTGTCCCTCTATTCTTCCTTCCCAACCAGCCCCCATAACAACAACTAGCCAAATTGATAAACCAACATTCAATAAACTTTGAAGGATTTGATATCCCCCAAAAAATAAAGGTTTATCCCTAACTTGTAATAGCGTTTGGACAATTTGAAAAATAACGTTAAATGCAGATACAACTATGAATGACCAAAGCCATTCTACTGGAAAGGATGTCATATCGCTTATGGGTTGTCTTAACAGGTAAATAGATGCAGAACAAATAATTATAGTCATAAATAAAACGTAAAGACCGTTTACAATATATACAGGTACTTTAATATCTTTTTCATAGTACTGTCTAGTTAATGCTAAATGAATATTCACTCCCAAAAATGGATAAATGATACCTACCAACACGTTAAACATTGAAACAATCCCATAATCTACAGGAGTTAAATGTCTTGTTAATATTGGCATCATTAAGAACGGGATTGAAGCATTAATCATATTAGTAATTGTATATATACTAGATGACTTTACCAATGAAGATTTTTTCATTTTAGCTAACACTTCATTCCCACCAATCAAAATGCATCTTTTGATCCCAATAAAACCAAAAATGTTCTTGTAATAATCTTTATATCAAACCATACAGTTCTATTCTCAACATAAGTAAGATCTAGTTCAACCATTTCTCGAAACCCTATATTACTTCTTCCACTAATTTGCCATAACCCTGTGCAACCTGGAATCACTAGTAGCCTTTGCTTTTCATACTCAGTATACTCCTTTACCTCACGAGGTAAAGGGGGTCTTGGACCTACAAGGCTCATCTCACCCTTAAGCACATTAATCAACTGCGGCAATTCATCAATACTCGTCTTCCTTATAAACTTCCCAATCCGAGTCACCCTCGGATCATCTTTCATTTTAAACATCGCACCACTAACTTCATTTTGCTCAAGCAATGATTCCAACAATTCTTCAGCATTACTAACCATCGAACGAAACTTCAACATATGAAATTCTTTTTCATTTTTCCCTACACGAACTTGTTTAAAAAATACCGGTCCATTTCGATCTTCTAATTTAATAAGGATAGCAATAAGCAAAAATAGAGGACTTAAGAAGATAAGCCCTGCTAATGAACCCATAATATCAATTAAACGTTTATTAAATAAATATACTTTGCTTTCATTTACATTTACTGTTGTCTTAGCCTTACCTGAGGATGCTGCCTGCGCCTCTCCCATTATCCTCACCTCTACTATTCTAGTACATTAACTTTTTTATTAGATGCAAGCAGCTCTTCCAATTTTTCCATTAATGGTTGGTGCAACTCCTCATGCTGCAACGCAAACTCCAACGTCGTCGTCACAAACCCCAACTTCTCCCCAACATCATATCTCTTACCCTCAAAATCATAAGCAAACACATTCTTCTCCTCATTCAACATCTGAATCGCATCAGTCAACTGAATCTCCCCACCAGCACCCGTCTCTTGCTTCTCTAAATGTTTGAAAATATCAGCTGTCAATAAATAACGACCCATAATAGCTAGATTAGAAGGAGCTGTTCCTGGTGCTGGCTTCTCAACAAAATTACTAACTTGATAAGTCCGTCCTTCTTGAGAAGTCGGATCAACAATCCCATATCGATGCGTCTGATCATCAGCAACTGTCTGAACACCTATAACAGAAGATCCAGTCTCATTATAAACATCAATCAATTGCTTCGTACAAGGCGTCTCAGCTTGTACAATATCATCCCCAAGCAGTACCGCAAACGGCTCGTCCCCAATAAACTTACGTGCACACCAAACCGCATGCCCTAACCCTTTTGGTTCCTTTTGACGAATATAATGAATATCAACTTTAGAAGCCTCCTGCACCTTATCAAGCAAGTCAAACTTCTCTTTCTCAATTAAATTCTGCTCCAGCTCAAACGCATGATCAAAATGATCCTCGATCGCACGCTTTCCTTTCCCAGTAACAATAATAATATCCTCTATCCCAGAGGCAACAGCTTCCTCGATAATGTATTGAATCGTTGGTTTATCAACAATCGGTAACATCTCTTTCGGCATTGCTTTTGTCGCTGGCAAAAATCTTGTCCCTAAGCCTGCTGCAGGAATAATTGCTTTACGAACTTTTTTATTCAATGTGCAAACCTCCAAAACTTTTTTTATTTTTCATCCATTAAAAATTGAAACCTTAAGCTATTAGTCTTTGTATTTAGAGTAATAGCTTAAGGTTCCATATGAGTTTTTATTAAAATAAGAGGCATCTAACCCCTCCTCACATCACACCACCGACGACAAAAGCGTCTAAGGTTATCACCCACAGCATGATCGAGTGCCTCCATAGATAGCGGCAAGGAGACATTGCCAAAAACTCTTCGGTTGTAGTGAGTTTCTTTTCCCTCTTCTCTATGGCTGCTTTAAAAATTAGATTTCATCTAGTTGTTTTAGTTATTTCAACAATTCTACAAGTCATTTCGATACTATCTCTATTTCTTTCATCATTTTACATATGTTTCACAGTATAAAGGACAAGAGATTTTTTGGTGTACTCTTGTCAGAAATCCTTCTATCAATAAATACGATATATAGTTTTTGTTCTTCCCTAGAGTCTAAAGACCCATCTTTCTTAAAAACAGATGCTTTCTTTCCGTAGACCATCGTATCATATATCTATAGAGAATCCTTTCACCAATATATGGTTTCCTTGGCTTTCGTTTTTCCCTTTCGTACCAATGACTTTTCGTAAGTTGCTGTATTTGATACTTTACTAGTTTAATAGGATATATTACATAATTCAACATATACCGTACCCTATCATTCGACATATTTCGTGAGATTTATAATGTAAGCGCTATGATATTAGTCACAGAAAAGAGTTAGGATTTGGCTTTTTTTCAACAAACACACAGCATATCCTTTGCTTTACTAATTCTTCTCTTCAATCACTGAGTAAGGCCTTTCGAATTAGTTAAATTTCACGTTGAAAACTCCATAAATAAACACTCTTAATCCATAAATGATGAATTAAGAGTGCTAAAACAAGTAACTAGCACTACTCTCTAAAACAAGTTAAATAACCTATTTCTCTTCTTCACAGGCTCTGGTTGCATGACTTGAATATGTTGGTTATCTATTAAAATCTCTGCATTTTCTCTAAATTGATAAACCAACTCAATCCCAAACACATCCTCGATGACAGAATACGCCTCACGTAGTCGAAATGGTCGTTCCTTTTGATTATGTGCGTCCGATGCTACAAAATGCGTCAAATTCGCTTCAATCAACTGTTCTGTGAATCTCTTTACTTTTTTGCCAAGATGACCTGTAACACTAGCAGCTGTTACTTGTGTTAACACACCATTCTTCACAAAATCAAACAGAATGTCAGGTTTCTCTGCCAATACTTTATTCCGTTCGGGATGCGCAATGATTGGAGTATACCCCTTCATCTGCAAATCATAAAACAGTCTTGTTGTGTAATGCGGGATACTACTCGATGGGAATTCTACTAATACGTACGAGCTCTCAGGTGTCACCTTCAACACATCACCTATTTCTAGATGTTGAATGATCTCTCCGTGTAAGCGAACTTCCTGAGAGGGGCTTACTTTTATTTGGATATTAGATTCTTGCAATGCTTTATTCAGCTCTTCTACTTTTCGTAAAATAGAAGGTCCACTATTTTCAAACATCGGATGCTGATGATGAGGTGTCGCAATGATTCTTGTAATCCCTTCTGCTTCAGCAAGTCTAGCTATTTCTAAACTTTCTGCAAGCGTCTTAGGACCATCATCGACACCTGGTAGTATATGACAATGAATATCGATCATTTTGACAACCTCCTCATGCTACTCTATTTTCTTCCAATTACTTCGCGCTGTAGTAATAATAGCTTCCTGAATCAATTTTCTTATTGTTTAAGACCGCTCCAAGTAATTTCGCTTTTGCCTTTTCTAATTGAACTTTTGCCTTTTTCACTTCTTCACGTTCTGTTTTCCCACTTGATACAACCAGTACTGTACCGTCACATTTACTCGCTAGGATCTGTGCATCGGCTACCGCCATAACCGGTGGTGTATCTAGAATAATCGTGTCAAACATTTCTTTCGCACGTTCTAAGATAAGTCCCATCATTCGTGAGTTTAACAGTTCAGCAGGGTTCGGGGGAATTGGACCCGATGTTAGGACGGATAAATTATCAATCTTTGTTGCTTGAACCAACTCTTCTAAACTACCTTGTTTCGTTAATACATTTGTTAGTCCACTCATATTCGGAACACCAAATGTGTAATGCGCCGTTGGTTTGCGTAAATCTGTATCAAGCAATAAAACAGATTGTCCATTTTGAGCCATGACGACTGCTAAATTTGCTGCCGTTGTCGACTTTCCTTCTGCGGGTCCAGCAGATGTGACAAGAATCGTTTGAATGTCACGATCAACTGCTGAGAATTCAATGTTCGTTCGGATCGTACGGTATTGCTCTGAGATTGGTGAACTTTTGCTTTCTTGTGTAACTAAATTTCGTTGTAACTTTGCTTGGGATTGTTTATCTTTTCGAGACACTACTCACTTCACCCCTTCTTTACGTTCTTTCCGCTTTTTTCATCCATTGTTGCAACTACACCTAAAATAGGCATGTCTAGTACATCTTCTATATCTTTTTCGGTCTTCATCGTCGTATCTAAATACTCAAGTAAGAAAGCCAGTCCAACAGCTGCCATCAAACCAACCACAATCGCAATCGCAATATTTAACGTTGGATTCGGTTTTATCGGTGATGGTGAATCACTTACTTGTGCTTGGGATAAAATACTAACGTTGTCTACACTCATAATCGAAACAATTTCACGCTGAAACACAGTCGCAATCGTATTCGCGATATGCGCTGCAGTAGATGGTTGTTCATGTTCAACCGTAATATTGACAACTTGTGAATTATTTTGACTTCCAACGCTTACCTTGCTATTTAGAGCACTAAAAGACTCAGAAAGGTTCGCTTCTTCAATTACTTTATCTAAAATAATTGGACTTTTGATGATGACGTTGTACGTATTAATAAGTTCTAAATTCGTTCTTATATCATTTTGACTAAACGTTTGGTCATTTTGTGTTTGGTTGACGAGAATTTGTGTAGAGCTTTGGTAAATTGGTGTTAAGAGGTAGTAACTCACGAGAGCACTTACTAATGCGGCAATAATTGGGATCATGATGATAAGCTTCATACGCCTCTTTAACGTAAGAAAAATGTCTTTTAAACTAATTGTTTCTTCCATTCTGCTTGAAAACCTCCTAAAATTAGTAACATACAATAAAATGGATTATATCATAGATTGTCAGAAGCTGTTGAAACTTTTTGTTGCTCCTCTATAACAATTTAACTATAATGACGAAAGAAATCTATATTCTTTTTATGGAAAAAGGTATTCAAAATAGGTCGATTTTCACCTATTTTGAATACCTTTGAAGCAATGAGCGTAGCCGCTGCATAAGGTTAAAGTCTGGTATGAGTGGGTTTCTCATAACAGGCGAGCAGCGTGCGGTGCCATTGCCTGCTTTTTCATTTTTATCAAAAAATCAATAAGGAGATTGTCCAAAATATGAAGAAAAAAGTCTTGATTACTCTAGGTCTTTTGTTGGGTGTTGTCTTTGTAGCCGCTTTAGCTTACGGCTTTTATTTATATAAATCAGTTACTGATACAGTTCAGGAAATTCATGAGCCGATTGATCGTGTGACGGATAAGCGTGAGGAAAAGGTAGATGTAGAAAGAGCGGAACCTATTTCATTTTTGATTGCTGGGGTTGATTCTCGTGGCGATGACCATGAAGGGCGTTCTGATACGATTATTGTGATGACGGTGAATCCTGGAGAACGTTCGGTAAAGATGCTAAGTATTCCGCGTGATACGCGTACGGAAATTATTGGCAGAGGAACGATTGATAAAATAAATCACGCATATGCTTTCGGTGGCGTTGAGATGACGATGGATACAGTCGAAAACTTTCTTAATATTCCAATTGACCACTATGTAAGTATAAACATGGAAGGGTTTAAAGGGTTAGTTGATGCTCTTGGCGGTGTTCAAGTTACAAATGAATTTAGCTTTGAGTATGGCGGGTATACTTTCCCTGAAGGTGAGTTGTATTTAAGCGGGGATGAAGCTCTTGCTTATTCCCGTATGCGTTATGAGGATCCGCGTGGTGACTTTGGGCGAAATGACAGACAGCGTCAAATTGTCGAAGCCGTCATCCAAGAAGGGGCTCAGATTGGTTCAATTACAAAGGTTGGTAGTGTTTTAAATGAAGTTGGCAAGTCTGTTCGTACCGATTTGGATTTGGACGGGATGTGGACGGTTCAATCAAAGTATAGAGGTGCTCGTCATTCGGTGGAGCAGTTGGAGATCAAAGGAAACGGAACAAGGATTGATGGGATTTATTATTTAGAAATTCCGAGTGACGAAGTCGAACGTGTACAAGCAGAATTGCGCGGACATTTGGAATTAAATTAATCGTTTTGTTGTCCTCTCATGTTGAACATGAGGGGGCTTTTTTGACTAATCCTAATTTTTGTTTGGTTACTATCGACCTATCTTTGACTATTTCGCTAAACTTTTTTCCACCATTATCGATATAATGGGTTGAGTCATACGACAAGGGCAAAATCAGCGAAAGTTGATGACGCAAAGCTATAGGGGCTTCATTGGCACTAGCCATTATGCCAGCCAGCTACCGAAATGGAACGTCCTCCGTATGGTTACTCGTATTTCACAGAGGAGGAAATGTATTTGTTTTATACGCCGGAAGAGATTCAAAAGAGGAAAAAGATTAAGAAGGTTGTTATTACTGTTGGAGCATCCATAGTCGGAATTGCTATTGCTGTATTAGCTTCTATGCTTGGAAGCTTGTAAAGTGAAATGGGAGAATGAATAGCCGTCATGGCCATTCATTCTCCTTCTGACTGAGATCCAGGTCTGACCCAGCTCATCTTTTAACTACCAAGCTTTTTACAACGCCGGCTTCTTCACAAGATTAATAATCTCATTCACAACCTCAGGAATCGAAAGCGCCGTTGTATCCAACCCAATCGCATCACTTGCCTTACGTAGTGGCGCAACCTCTCTCGTCGAATCCATCTCATCACGCTTTGCAATATCCTTTTTCAACTCTTCCAAGTTAGAAGGCATGCCTTTTTTTATTTGTTCCGCGTGGCGACGTTTTGCACGAACATCAACAGACGCAGTTAGAAATACTTTTACATCTGCATTTGGCAATACATGCGTGCCGATGTCGCGGCCATCTAAAATTGAGTTGCCTTCCATTGCTAGCTTGCGTTGACGTTCGACCATTTCGAGTCTCACAGCTTCATGGCTTGCTACTTGAGGAACTTGTTTGTTCACTTCTGCTGTTCGGATGTCCGTTGTTACGTCTTGATCATTTACTAATACTTTTGTTCCTTCTTTTTCGTTTATCAATTGGATCGTAATCGTGTCCAAAAGTTCTTTTAATGCTGTCCCGTTTTTTGTATCAACATTGTTTTGAATCGCTGCGTATGCTAATGTACGATACATCGCGCCTGTATCAATATATAAATACGAAAGATGTTCTGCTACTAATTTTGCTACCGTGCTTTTCCCTGCTCCAGCTGGACCATCAATCGCAATGTTTATGATATTTGTCATGATTTACACCTCATATATGATTTTGATTCGCTCACTTTTTATACCAGGTCATATCTTATCACACTCCTTATTTTCGTAAAAGAGACCAAAGTACATTGTTATCAACCAGTTTTGGTTTTAGTTGGAATCGTTTATTTAACATATTTACACATTATCCGACATATTCTACGAATCTTCTTTCCTTAAATAGGAATTTTCATTATAATTATGGCTAGAAACTACTCAAGTAAAAGAGGTGTTTGAAAAGGTAATGGATAAAAAATTTATATTGTTGATTTTCTCTGGTGTCATTGCACTTTCCTTAATAGGATATTTTACCGTTCATGCGATTCAGTCAGATAATTTAACGAAACAACTGCAGTTAGCAAAGGAGCATTTTGATAAGGAAGAGTATGAACAAAGTATTGAAGCCTATCAAAATGTGCTAGAGTTAGATCCTTTGAATGTTAATGCACGAGTTGGCCTTGCTGAAGGTTATCTAGCACTCTCTTATTTTGACCAAGCTGAAGCGGCTTTGGTAGAAGGCATTGAATTGCTTCCAACGGAGGAAACATTCTATTCCTATCTATCAACTATTTATATTAGCAGGTCAAACGTAGTGGACGCATTAGAGGTGTTACATGTGGGAGCAACGATGACAAATTCTTCTACTTTAAATGATACGTACGAGTCATTACAAGAATCGATTAAAATTAAATCAAGAAGATTCGTACAAGAAGGTTTTAGTCGAACGGTAGCTCTAGTATGGGAGAAGGAATCGGGTGAGTCCGTAATGCTTCCAGCTGAGTGGAGTGTTTCGGATAAAACGATTGGAACTCTTGAAGAAAGTGAAACGAATCATACAGTAGAGTTCACTGCGCATGAGCTTGGAGATACAATCGTCACTGCTTCATTGGGTGAATTTTCCGTTGAACGAACCTACTTCGTTCAAGAACAAGTGGTCGAATCAATTATCGTTGATCCTGAAGAATTAGATACATTGGCAATTGGCCAGTCTCTAGATTTATCAGTAGAAGGCTTCGATGCTGCTGGAGAAGAAATGGAAATCACTCCGGATTGGACCTTAACTGAGGAAATTGGTGAATTTAGTGAAGTAGAAGGAACGGAAACAACGTTCACGGCACTTGAAGAAGGAAACACAACGATTGAGATTACTTATGTTGACTTTCAGAAAAGAATGGATGTTGTAATCGAGGGCGAAAACAAAGTCGTCTCTTACGAAACAACCGGACAAGGTGATGTCATCATTTCACCTGAAGAAGAATCTTATCCGGTTGATAGTGAAATTACCATTGAAGCACGACCGCATCAAGGATGGACGTTTGTTGGCTGGGAAGGTGACCTAACAGGAAGCACGAATCCACAGCCGATCACCATAACAGAGAGCATCAATGTCCGAGCGATCTTTGAAGAAGAGTCAACTTTCTCCTTATCATTAGCAACAACAGGGGAAGGAAGAATTATTCGAAGTTCACTCGATAATACATTTGCCTCTATGGACACTGTCACGTTAACAGCTCGTGCTAGTGATGGCTGGACGTTCAAAGGGTGGGAAGGTTCAGAGAGCTCTACGAATGATCGCATTACTGTTACAATGGATGCGAATAAATCAATTCGAGCGGTCTTCACAAAGGATGAGCCTAAACCTGAACCTAAACCTGAACCTAAACCTGAACCTAAACCTGAACCAACGCCTACACCAGAACCCACCCCTACGTACACGTTATCTTTAAGTGCAGGTGACGGTGGTCATGTAACAAAGGATCACTCTGGTACTCAATTTAAGAGTGGAACACGAGTCACGTTAACAGCTGTTCCGAATGCAGGTTGGACGTTCGAACGTTGGGAAGGCGCTGCAAGTGGCTCCTCACGTACGGCAACTGTTACAATGGATGGTAACAAAAGTGTTCGCGCCATCTTCCAGAAAGAACCGGAGCCGGAGCCTGAACCTGAACCGAAACAATTTACATTGAGTACGTCAACAAGTGGCGAAGGGTCCATTAGTGTTGATCGTAGCGGTTCATCGTTCACAGAAGGAACAACCGTCAACTTAACAGCTAGACCTGCTAATGGGTGGGAATTTGTCCGTTGGGAAGGCGATGCTTCTGGTAGAAACACGAGTCTGTCTGTAACGATGAATAATAACCGTAGTGTGAGAGCGGTGTTTAGTAAAGTAACAGAAGAGACAGAAGAAGAGAATAATTAAGGAAATACAAGCAAAAGCAGATACATTCGTCATGGGTATCTGCCTTCTTTAGAGGGAGCTTACGATTGATTCTAGGAAATGTTATACTAAACATGATTAAACAATCGATAAGGAGTGTCACTAATAAATGGAATTACAAGAATCGATAAATAATTTAGCGACAGAGATTACAGGAAAAAACAATACCCTCCATTTGCCTGAATCAGTAAAGTTAAACAAGGTTCGGTTGTTTATCCATGGAACAGGGAATGAAATTACAATAGGTGAGGATACGATCCTCAATAATCTATTTATTGAGATTAAAGGCAATAACAACAAAGTAAAAATTGGTGCAAAGTGTAAATTGCGAGGTCATATGTTAATCAGCGGTGCTAGAGAGACGATAAAAATAGGTAGCAAAACAACGTTCCAACATAATTGCTACTTGTTAGCATCAGAAAATAAAAATATTACTATCGGCAGAGATTGTATGTTCTCCAATAGCATTGATGTGAGAACGTCTGACGCCCATTCAGTAATCGATGTCGAAACTGGCGTTAGAAAGAATGTAGCCCAAGACGTTGTCATTGGAAATCATGTCTGGATTTCAGCAGGAGCGCTTATTTCAAAAGGCGCAGTCATTCCCGATGATTGCATTGTTGGCGGACGTGCCGTTGTGACAAAGAAATTTGAAGAAACAAACTGTACGTTAGCTGGAACTCCTGCAAAAGTTGTAAGCAGAGGAGTTACTTGGGACAGGCAAAGACTATAGGATTCCTTACAACAGAAAAAGGAAGTGGGCAGATTAATGAGCTCACTTCCTTTTTTATTACTTAGTCTACGATTTCGTGATTAATGATTTTAATTTTTATGCGTTTTCGTTTCTTCAATAATCCTTGCTCTTTTCGTTCCTCTAGTTGCTTAATCGCTGTTTCAATATTGTTAAATTCAATTCCTTCTAGCGATTCTAACGTGTAATTCCACCACTGTAATTCTAATAGTTTCTCGATCGTCTGCTCGTCAAAGCGATAGCGAATATGTTTCGCAGGTACTCCTCCAACAATTTCGTAAGGCTTGACATCTTTATGAACAACCGCACCAGCTGCGATAACCGCCCCATCACCAATGGTTACTCCTCGAAGAATGGTAACATTTGTCCCAATCCATACGTCATTTCCAATGACGGGATTGCTTTTCATTTGTTCAGGCTCAACGGTCTCTTGAAAGTTCTTTGCTTCTTCCCAAAAAGGAAACACACTTGAATATTGAAAAGGATGAGTACTTAAATAGGAAAGCGGGTGCTCCCCTAATCCAATTGTTAAACCTTTTGCAATCGAACAAAACCGACCGATTGATTTTACATTTTGAATATAACCGCCTCTTAAAAACGTATATGCTCCTATATTGGCGTTACGTACAACTGTATCTAAAAGACGTACTGGTGGTTCAATGACAATTCTACAATTTTCACTGAGGTTATTTACATCATTAATCCACAAACCTCTTTCAAGCAATTCTTCTTTTTTAATCACAAGATCTACTCCTATTATATATAGTTATTTATCTTTATATTTAACAAGCATCAACCAATATGTCAACTCTATTAAGGGAATTACAGGATAAGAGTGGGGAGACTAAGTAGTCTTCCTAATGTCCATTCAGCCTCGCTTCCAACCTCTCAACCTTTCTACGCATTAACGCAGATTCAAGCATCATACATTCATCTGGACGTACACCATACCTCTTTCCAGCAGGAACGGTCAGCTGCTTTTCACCCGTTTTCACAAGTACTTCTGTCAATTCTCCCGTTTCTTTATCTTCCACTTCTTTTACTTCTTCCACATCCTCATAGACATCGTCCCATTTATCATAACAGAGAATGCCATAATCAAACGCATTGAGACCGTGCCTTTTGAAGGCTTTTTCTATTTCTTGGGCAATGACGCCAAAATGCCAACGCGCTTTTGCGCCTTTTTCTTTTACAGCATCATTAAATTTATATTGCGTATAGTTTACCTCTGACCAAGCATCTAATACTTTGTCAGGTATTTCGTTAATTTGTTGTTTATCATTTCTATCAGATGTATTAATCGCACCAGTTGAAGCAAATATTTGCGACCACCTACGTGACGCACTCCCTAGACCAAAGCTACCATCATTATTCGGGATAGCGTGACTATATAACATCGTATAAGTCTCCCCAATGTAGAAAGATGATGTATTGCCTCGTCTAAATCGTAATCCGTGCTCTTGACTTGCCGATTGCAAATCTATTTCTCCCTCGCGATGGATAATTGATCCACCTAACAGCAATCCACCTGCGCCTTCAATATCTCCGCTTGTATACAAGCCTTTCGCAAATCGGTTGCTATTGACACCTGCATTAGCAATATTGGTGATATCTGCTGATCCAAGAAAGGCAGGTCTTAATGTTGTATTAAATGCTTCTAACACAACATTTTTTGTGTTGGCTGTTGTACTAATCGGACCATAATAATCAGTATCGTCATAGTTTAATGGTCGTCCACTTCTCGTATATGCATCACTTCCACCTTCACTATGGCACCCTATAAAAACAGCTCGATTTACACGATCAAGTTTAATACGGTATGGCTCCCATGTTGAGAAGCGACAGGAAACAAAACGTAATCCTTGAATCACTCCTGAAGAGTTCCCTGCTAATCCATCAATCAATACAGCCCCGCCACCTGGATCGGTAAGATAATCTCCAGTGGTATCATCACGTCTTCGTTTTGTATGGTGGTTCGTACCATAGAAGGAACAAGAAACAGCAAATAAATCAGATGCTCCGAAATTCCCACGCCGATCTACTACTACTTTCCCTAACCCTTCATCATAATACCCACTTGAATAGCTGGATTCCCCATTTTTAGGATTAGCTCCTTGTACTTTCATTCCCCATTTCCCACCTTGAGTAAAGACAGACTCTAGCATTAATCCATCTGCTCCATTTGTTACTGTGCCTCTTGGATAAGGATTCCCCTCTAAGTCCTTAAACTCTGAAAGGTTTGTTCCTCGCGTGACATCATACCAAATACTCGCCTCATTCCAGTAGCCGAGAACGTGAACATTTCGAATTTGATTATGTACTCGACAACCTAAGAAAATCCCCACATCCCAATCAGCTCCATAATTTCTTGGAGAATTATCTTCTCTATTAAAGTCTAAAAAGACCGTGAGATCTCGTAATACCACATTCTCAGATTGAATGTTAATTGCTACAGATAATGGGTCATCTTGAGGTTGTAAGGCCGATGCTCGATACTTAACTCTTGTTCTAATTCTCTTTTTGCCATTGCCCTTTACTAGAAATCCACTAGTTTGTTCGTATTTGGTTAAGCCATAATTCGCATACCCCAATCCCGAGCCTATCCCTTCGATAATTAATGCCCTCTTAATTTCTAACTCTCCACTAATAACAGAGACACCAGGAACAATCACTTTTGCACCATATTCCTCGGCTACTTTTATAATCTCTCGTAGTGCTTCCGTATCATCGCTCACTCCGTCGCACTTAGCAGCAATTAATGGTGCCGGAGGATTTTTAATATTGATTCCTCTTCCCACTAAATCGTTGAAGCTTGCTGCTACTCCTTCTTGTGCCTTCTCTACTTTTTCTGTTAAATCATCAAGTTTCGCTGAAACAACATTTCCCTCATCATCCATTATGACTGTCGATTCAGTGTCTCTAAAAGTAGCAATCTTATAACCAAAAAAGAACGATAGAATCCATAGTAAGAAATTCACGAGGAAATTTCTTCGATTCATAGTATCCCCTCCCACTTACAACTTCCTTTGGTTCTGGTTCTCTCTTAACTGAGGAAAATATGAATACAAGTATATAGAGTTATATTCATGTCTCAATGATTCAAACTAACTATGAAAAAAAGATGCCTATGTTGGACATCTTTCTATACTTTAAAAAACTATAATCGATCAGACATCATCTTTCTGTTCACTTGGAAGACTGGCTTACTTTAGAAATAGTATCTTCCAATGATATTCTTTTTCCAGTATTAGGATCTATATAGATTGGATAGAGAATATAGGCTCCAGCAAACAATTGTTCAGTCGTTAGTTTTCTCTTTCGCCTAGATACGTTTTGACGATCATCGGTCAATCCCCACCCTGAATAAAAAGGAGCTCCAACCGTCGTAACCTTAATGCCACGGAGTAACGCTTCGAATCCAGATAATGACGTAATCGTATAGACATGGTCAATCGTTTTTAACGAATCGACTAAACTTAATGGTTCATAAACGATTTTAGCAATCTGCTTAACCTCTTCAGGGTCTGAAATCATTTTTCTTTTTCCTGCCAAAACATCAGGATGTGGTTTATAAATGATTTCCGCTTCAGGGTTCTCTTTGCTAGCTAATTTGACTAAGTCATTGTTAGTGGTTGGTGTTGCACAACCATAACGAATCGATGCATCTTCTTCTACTTGTCCAATGACAAGAATTCTTTTTCTTGTCTTCTCCCCATAAATAACATCTAAATTCTTTTTTTGAACGTGGTTATATTTACTCACTTCTAATTCAATCAATTGATTGATACAATTCCTGGACCGATTAAGTAGATCCTTGTTCGAATCAAAGTCATAATGATTTAGAATATCCTCTAAGTCACTCTTTTGATTTGAATCAAAATACATTCCTTGCTTATCAATACATAAGGAGTAAGGAGCATTATGAAGCGCCCCTAATCCTTTCGAACGTACAAACCCGTCCTCTATTCTATAGAAAGGCATTGCTTTTTGTTTAGCAAAATGAACCAAATTGGGCTTAGCAGAGTAGCCCCACACAAAGATCGTTTTACTTGAATGACTTTTGTTTAGTCGTTCAAATATCCGAACTTCTAGCTTTGTTGTCACATATATCACTTCATACTCTGCTAGATAAGATCTTAGGTAGACCTGTTTCCATTTTGATACATTAAAGACAAAAGCAATATCTTTGTTTTCATAATTCGTTACTTGCCAATGCAACACGTTTCTCAATAATCCAAAAAGCTTTCTTGCTCTTCTATAACCCTTTTTTATAACCATTGAAATACCTCAATACCAATTATTTACTGACAGCTGCTTTTTGTTTTTCCTTTTTATTAACGATATTTTCCTCGTAGAATTGCAAAGCGCTATTAACATCCCCTTGATACACAATCCTACCTTTATCAACGACAATTCCTTTCGTACAAATATCCTTCACTTGACTATTACTATGCGAGACAAAGACAATCGTTTTTCCCTTTAAAAATTCTTTAATGGCTTTTAATGCCTTTTTTCTAAAGGATGCATCTCCAACAGCCAATACCTCATCTAATAGGACAATTTCCGTATCTATATGAATGGCAATCGAGAATCCTAGTCTGACTTTCATCCCTGACGAATACATTTTGATCGGCATGTCGATATAATCTTCAAGCTCAGAGAATTCAATGATTTCATCCATCACTTCATCCACTTCATCTGAAGAAAGACCGAGTACTGCCCCATTGATATAAATGTTTTCTCTACCAGTCATTTCTTTATGAAATCCTGCACCAAGTTCGATTAAGCCACCGATACTTCCGTTAATATCAATGTCTCCTTCTGTCGGAGCAGTTACACCAAGGATGAGCTTTAATAACGTACTTTTCCCTGAACCATTCCCGCCAATAACCGCAATCGATTCGCCACGATCGATCGTTAACGTAACATCTCTCAACGGCCAGTGGTAATCTTTTTTTGTTTCTTTTTTTAATAAGTTTTTCTTTAGTTCCTTCATAATCGTTATTTTACCGGTTTTTGAATAACGTTTTCCAACACCTGTTAAGCGTATTGCGTAATCTTCCATTTCGATAACTCCTTGTTATATGACGTCTGCAAAATTCTTTTCAAGCTTCATGAACGTAATCCAGCCAATGATTAGCACAATGATTCCAAAGGAGAAGGAATAAGCTAACATCGTAAAATCAGGAAGTTCATTATGAAGCAATGTTTTGCGATAACCATCAAGGATTGCCACCATTGGGTTTAAAGCAAGATATGGCTGGTATTGTATCGGAACATTCTCAAATGAATAAATGATTGGACACATATAAAACCATAGTCGAAGTACTAAAGGTACAGCAAATCCTACATCTCGCACATACACATTTAATGCTGATAAAAGGAACATCAATCCAAGCATAATGATTAACTGAACGCAAAAAAGGAGCAAAGCATAAAAAGCATTGATTCCAGGCGTCCATCCAAAATAAATCATTAACGCAACAATCCCAACAGAAGCAAAAGCAAACGTAATTGTTTCTGAGATTAATTTCACAATAATTAACGCAGGTCTATAAAAACTCCTCTGCTTAATTAACCCTGCAAAACCTGTGATTGTTTTCGTGGAACCATTAACAGCAGTGTTAAAAAAACGCCAAGGGATCATTGCCACCGTTAGAAATAGGGCATATGGTACCCCTTCACTAGGTAAACGTACAAACGCAGAAAATACAATGGTTAAAATTGCAATCAAAATTAAAGGCTGCAAAATCACCCAAAATATCCCTAAAATTGACTGTTTATATTTAGAAAACACTTCTCTTTTTGTCAGTGTCCATATGAAGTCTCGCTGGTCAACTAGCTTCTTTACCGAATTAAATATCATGTCTATTACACCTGTTTATATCTTTAAATTTGTTGGTATTACTAATTCCTTATTTCTATATAGAGTTTACCATACTAAAAAGATCGTTCCTATCTATATTCCTACTTTACTATGACACCTAATTAAAAAAGAACCTCTCCCTAGGTAGTAATGAATGCTATCGATCACCACGCTAAGAAGAGGTATTTATCACGAAACCCTGTTTATTTCACACGATTTTGCTTATTTAGAGGTTGTGATTTGCCTTCAATTAAATAATCAATCACATCAAATATCGTACCAGGCTTTCCGCTTTCTGGATTGATATACCTAGGATAAATTAAATACGCTGCAGCGAAGATCTCTTCAATCGTTCTGTTCTTCTTCCGTCTACCCACTTGTTTGCGGTCATTTGTTACACCCCATCCAGCATAGAACGGCATCCCAAAGCAGTGTACTTCTTTTCCTAACATAAGAGCTTCGAAACCAAATTGCGATGTCACGACATACACCACATCCACTTGTTCAATCAGTGAGATCGGATTGCAATCTGTAGAAATCAATGTCGTATTTTTATTTAATTTCAGGTCTGTGATATTCCCCTGTTTCTTCCCTGAGATAACATCTGGGTGCGTTTTAATATAGAAATCTGCATCTGGATGTTCCTTAATGGCACTTTCATACATTTTCATGAAGTCATCGGCATTTGCTAACCCAAGTTGAATCGACATATCACCATACGTTTGATCTACGATTAACACACGTTTGCGATTGTTCTTTTTAAAGATCGTCTCATCAATCATTGGAGCGTGATTATACTTACTTAAATAATTATCGGCAATTAAACTCATGGCCTCTTTTGCTGTTTCAATTATTTCACTCGTGATCCATGTGTCTTTATTTAAAATATTTTCTAGTCTAGATGGTTTTGTCGCATCGTAATAAACGCCGACATCATCGACACATACGGATAAAGGTGGATCTCCGTCAACACCAAGCCCACGTGATCTTAAAAATCCATCCTCTAGCGCAAGATAGGGTAAATTATGCTCTTTAGCAAATTTCAACGCTTTTTCTGCACTTGGTTTATAGCCCCATCCCGCAATAAAGTCTAGGTTTTTTACGTTAGATCTTGGATCAAACTCAAATCTTCCTTTTACAAAAGAGTCTAAGTTCGGGATTATTTGAATCCCCTTAGATAAGACACCAATTTCACTACCGTCTTCCCCTTTTACTTCAAACTCTTTCTGATTCCCTTGTTGCTTCATATTCTTCTCAGCCGCTTCTTGAGTTGCAGCTGCTTCATTTTGGTAGATCAAATGACTCGGAACGGCCTTCTTTACATCTTTCTTTGTCTTCGTAATTTCTTCTACAACGTTCATTAATTTAATGGCATCTTCAGCAGTCATGTCATCTTTCACATATGGGTTCATATATTTTGGATAAACGACATATGAAACAGCAATTAACTCTTCGACGGTTAACGTTTTTCTTCTATTTCTAAATGTCTTACGATCATCTGTTAATCCCCAGCCTGCATAAAATGGAGATCCTAATGTCGTAACAGGAATATCTCGAATGATAGCTTCCATTGCTCCGTTTGAATCAATCGTGTACACATGATCAATCTCACGTAAGATTTCATGTAGCTTTTCTGTTCCAGTTACAATATCAGCAATTTCATAGACGCCTTCCGTTGCCAAACCACTATCAGCGCAAGCTGCTTTAAAAATTACATCAGCTTGAGGATTTTCCGTTTTAGCAACCCATACTAAATCAACATTGGAGATACCATTATTCACAACATTTGCTTCAGGTTGACCTAATACCAATACTTTCTTTTTCCCTGGTGTAGGCACATGCTTGATCGAATGAAGTTCCTTCACGTTATCTCTCGATTTTAATAATGCGATCACCTGTTTTGCTCTAGTCAGTTCATCTTTCTTCATTGAAAAATCATACCCATTAAGCAAATCAATGAGATCGCTATCTCCCGTTGCTACACTTGGAAGGTTTTGTTTATCAAAACTTAAAGAGAATGGAATATCTGTATGATAATGGTCATTTAAAAATCCTGTTCCAACTCGGACGATTTCGATTCCTTGTTGCTTAACCTCATCTAACAACAATTCCTTTATATTATAGCCCCAAACAAAGGCTGTCATGTCATAATTGCTATGATCTCTTAGTTTTGGTTTGAAATCTCGTAACGCTTCTTTTCTACCGACCTGAACCGTTACATAGTCCTTAAAGTAGGCCTGTAACAAAGGTTGGTTGTCTGGGAAGCCAATTAATAGTGCAGCTTTCTTTCTGCCTGTATTCTTTGATTTTGCAAGGTCAATCTCTTTTAGCACACGCAATGTTTCCATCGCTTCTTCAATGCTAATTTCTTGTTTCGTAAATGGGTGCAAGTATTTAGGGTAAAGGATATAGGCAGCGGCAAATACCTCTTCCACCGTTAGTGTACGCTGTCTTCTGTCGACTTTTTGTCGATCATCCGTTAATCCCCAGTTCGAGTAGAACGGGGCACCCATTGTCGTTACTTTAATCCCTCTAATTAATGCTTCAAAACCAGCTAGAGATGTGATGGTGTACACATGATCAATTGTTTCTAACGCATCTGTAAGACTTAGCGGCTCAGTAATAACGTTTGCAATGTGCTTTACTTCTTCTGGGTTCGATTGGAGCTCTCGTTTTCCAAATAACACGTCTGGGTGTGGCTTATAAATAATTTGCGCATCCGGATTTTCTAATTTTGCAATCCAAACAAGCTCGTTGTTCGTCATTTTTTTTGAGCAACCGCGTTTAATTGATTGGTCGTCTTCTACTTGACCGATAACGAGTACACGCTTCTTTTTCTTTTCACCGTACAATTTCTCTACATTTTTATTCTCGACATTGTTGTATTTACTAATTGCTAAATCCTTTAATTTCGTAATACAACCACTTGCTCTTTGAACTAGCTCTTGATTGGAGGAAAAGTCATAATTATTTAATAAATCCTCTAAATCACTAGGTTCTGTCGCATCATAATACAAAGCTTTTGAATCGATGCACATTGATAATGGAACACTGTGTGATGCGCCCAATTGTACCGAGCGAATAAATCCATCCTCAATACGATGAAACGGAATTTTATTATTTAACGCATAGTTATGGATTTGCGGTTTTTCCTTATAACCCCATACCATAAATACCTTATTCTTATAACGTTCTACTTCAGTAAAAATATCTGAAAGCTTTGCTCTATCTTCAATAAATTTAACTTCATATTCTGAAAGGTACAACTCTGTATGCGGTCTTTTCCATTTACTAAATCCAAATAGAAAGGCCACTGGTTTATCTGTATCTATTTTTGGCTTGCTACTTTTATAAAATCTAGCTAAGCGGCTATAGTTTTTATCGCCTAGTATTTTCTGTGCTCTTTTTTTCATAGAAGACAACTTCATCCCCACCTATCTCAAAGTACTCACTAAAGCTCTCAATAAAAAAAGCAGGTAATAAACCTGCCTTTATTACACTTCACACTACATCCCCTTAAAAGGCAACAAGTACAAAAAATAACAAAATTTTACATAATTATATGTTAATTATTATGACAAAACTGACTTGAGCTTTGTCTTAACATGTAACAGTTCAGCTTCACTTATCCTTTGTTCTGTAACTACTTTTTGTTGCGTTGCCTGTTCAATTAAAGGCAGTCCCTTTACTTCACTTGTTGTTTCCCTTGTGATCAGGTGAAAATGAATATGTCGCACTGCTTCACTTATTGTTACACTGTATAACCTGTCAATTGAAATCACTTCTTTTAAAGCACTTTCTACTTTCTTAATCAGTGGCCCAATCTCAGCAAGTTCTGAATCCGTAAATTCGGTCCAGTTCTCTACATGACGTTTCGGTTCAATATAGATATAACCAAATAATTGTGAAGCAAGTGGTCCATGTGTAATTACCCAATTTTGGTTTTCAAAAAGGACATCTTCGTTCACCGTCTCATGTTTCTCACAAATTGGACATTGACTCACACTAACCACCCCTTCGTTCGATTATTGCGTAATCGTTACTAATCCATTAAGATAATCAGTCAAAAGACTGTTATAATCATACTGCTCTGCTAACATACGGTCTAGAATTTCTCGAACGGCACCTTCCCCGCCATTTGCAGCAGCCACATAATGAACCTGTGCTTTCACTGGAGCAACGGCATTAGCAGGTGCTGCTGGATATCCGACCACTTGTAATATAGGCAAATCATTAATATCATCGCCTATATAACAAACCTCATCCAAGGTAATCCCTAAATCTGACACGATGTCATGTAAAACGCTGAGCTTATCATGAATGCCTTGATAAATATAGTCAATCTTTAGTTCGTTTGCGCGCTTTTCCACCGCAGGTGACTTTCGCCCTGTAATGATTGCGACTTTCATTCCTGTATATCTAGCTAAGCTAATCCCCATACCATCTTGGGTATGAAAGCCTTTATATTCTTCACCATCTGAGCCGATAAACAATTTCCCATCTGTTAATACACCATCAACATCTAAGACTAATAGTTTAATATTCTTCAAATCAATCACCTACAATCCTAGATTCATAAGATCATGAAGATGAATCATCGCAACTGGCTGATGCATTTCATTGATCACAGGAAGGACATTGACTTTCTTATCTTCCATTAGTTCAAGTGCTTGTGAAGCTAATACATCTTCCTTAATGACAACTGGTGTCAGATTACAAAGTTCTTCCACTTTTCTTTCTAACACATTGTCGGTTAGAGCAAAGGCACGACGAATATCACCATCCGTTAAGACCCCTAGCATAAATCCTTGCGCATCAACGACTGTAGCTGCACCCATTCCTTGTGCTGTCATTTGGAATAACGCGTCTTTAATTGTATCATCTCCAAAGACTGTTGGGTTCTTACGCGACGTTTTTACAACATTTCCTACAGTTAACAACAATTTTCGACCTAATGAACCAGCTGGGTGGTAAAGGGCAAAATCTTCCGGTTGGAACTTTCTCGCTTCAAGTAAGGCAATCGCTAATGCATCTCCTAATGCTAACGTTACCGTTGTACTTGTTGTAGGTGCTAGCCCTAAAGGACAAGCTTCTTTTGCATTACCTATATTTAAGACAATATCAGAATTCGTTGCTAAAGTAGATTGAGAGTTTTTCACAATCGCAATCATCTTAGCACCAATTTTTTTAATCGATGGAATCAGATTAATAACTTCATCTGATTCGCCGCTATTAGAGATGGCAATGACTACATCATGTCCTGTGACCATCCCTAAATCTCCATGCAGTCCTTCAGACGGATGGAGAAATAGAGACGGGGTCCCAGTACTAGCCATTGTCGCATTGATTTTGCGACCAATGATTCCAGATTTACCAATGCCAGTTATTACAACTCTTCCGTTACATTGTAAAATTAACTCAATTGCATCTTCCATTGATGTGCCAAGAGAATTGCTAAGTTCAAGGATCGCTTGAGCTTCTTTTTCAAGAACTTCTTTCATGCTTTTCAAATAATCAGTCGTTACCGGTTGAATAGCTGTAGCTGTAATAGTATTTGGCATTAATAGACCTCCTAGAGTTATTAGTACTTTTTGATTACACGATCGATTTCTTGGACTTGTTTTAATACGTCTTCAATCTCATCTAATTTCACCATGTTTGGTCCATCAGATTGTGCTTCATCTGGATTTGGATGAGTTTCCATGAAGATTGAACTTACTCCAACTGCTGCTGCTGCTTTTGATAAGTAAGGAACAAATTCTCTCTTCCCGCCAGTAGTTGTTCCGTTTCCTCCAGGAATTTGAACACTATGAGTCGCGTCAAATACAACAGGTGCTCCAAGGTCCGCCATCGTAAGTAAAGAACGCATGTCCACAACTAAGTTGTTATAACCGAATGTAGATCCACGCTCAGTTAAAAGAATTCGATCCGTTTCTGATTCTTTTAATTTATTTACGACATTAACCATATCCCAAGGCGCAAGGAATTGACCTTTTTTCACGTTTACGATACGGCCTGTTTTTGCCGCAGCGACTAAAAGGTCTGTTTGACGACATAAGAATGCTGGAATTTGAAGGATGTCTAATACTTCAGCAGCCTTTTCTACTTGTGCTGTTTCATGAATATCAGATGTTACTGGTACATTATATTTTTCTTTTACCTCTTGTAAGATAGCTAGTCCTTCTTCTAAACCAGGACCTCTGAAAGAATGGATAGATGAACGGTTTGCTTTATCAAATGAGGCTTTGAATACAAACGGAATGTTTAATTTCGTTGTAATTTCTTTTAGTTGTTCAGCTGTTTCCATAATAAGTTCCTTGTTCTCAATAACACAAGGACCCGCGATTAATACGAATGGGTTATTCCCACCAAATACAATATTATCATTTAACTTTACAATGTTAGACATTAGCTGTTCCTCCTAGGATCTTTTCAACTTTTTCAATATCTTCTGGTGTATCGACACCGACTGCATCATACGATGTTTCGACTACTTTAATCGAAAATCCATTTTCCAACAGGCGAAGCTGTTCAAGTACTTCTACCTTTTCGAAATCGGATGGCGGTAACTCGACAAATTTATTTAAGACATCTTTTGGATAACCATAAAGGCCAAGATGTTTGAAATACGTATGCTCAACACCTGAGCGGTTATAAGGAATCGTTGAACGTGAGAAATAAAGAGCGAAACCATTTTTGTTGGTTACGACCTTCACGACATTTGGATTATTCACATCTTCTTGATGTTTAATCGCTGTTTTCGCTGTAACAACTGCTTCCGGTGATTCTTTGGCAGCTTGTACAAGGGCATCGATTAATTCAGGACGAATTAATGGCTCATCACCTTGAACGTTGACATAGAAATCACCTTCTACTTTTTGAGTCACTTCTGAGATTCGGTCAGAACCAGTTTCATGGTCTGTTCGAGTCATAATCGCTGTACCACCGAACTCTTCGACAACTTTTTTTATGTCTTCATGATCGGTTGCGACAACCACTGTTTCTAGTTCTGTGCTTTTCTTCACTTGTTCGTACACTCTTTGGATCATTGGTTTCCCATTAATTAAAGCGAGTGGCTTTCCTGGAAAACGTGTTGATCCGTAACGCGCTGGAATCACACCTACAACTTTCACTCTGTCACTCTCCTAACAAAAGATAATTGTATCGTACACTGTTTTGTCGATAAAAGTAATGGAAACATATACCATTTGCGTAAAATTTATGTTAGCTAATCTTCCAACAACATTTTACCAACAACATTCATCACTGTCACTTTATTGGGGGAATTGACGATTCCTGTAAGTGATATTACTGACGCTGATAAATATACAATGTTTTACGAGTAAATAAAATGGTATTGTGTACCTATTTTTGAAATGTTGCTCAGCTTACTCTTCCGACAACATTCTATCAACAACATTCTCCGCCGTCACTTTACTGGGGAAATTGATCGTTCCCTCAATTTGATAATGAAAACGCAAATAATACAAAAACTTATCAATCCGACTCGTATTGACCGGCTTTTGTAAAGATTGTAAAAGCACATCATCCAATCGATCTAGCTGAGTACAAGTTGATGTAACGCCTTCAATGTTATAAAGAGAATCACCTAGTGTGATGACACGCTTATGATGTGCAAGCGCTTCAATCCCAACCGTTGAGTTGATCGTTATAACAGCGATAGCGCGCTTGATCAGTTTGTGTACATTAAACTTTTTAACAAATATGACGGTATCATCCTGTTTGTACGCTTGTTTCAATTCATGGTAGTTATTTCTTGACATATCTTCAGGATGTTCCTTGATAATCACTTTGATATTTCGGTTTTCTTTTTCATTTATACTCTTTACAGCCTGTTCTGTCACTCGTAACAACGTTTCCATTGTTTTAATATTAGGTGAATTGTAAAATATTTGTGAATCTCTCGATACTTGAAAAGGAACGAATACATACTCTTTTGGCCAATCAATTAGGTCTTCTTCTCTACTGCTAAACAGTTTCTTCGTAATAAAATACTTAGATGCTTCCCAAAAGTTAATATGATCATAAAGTCTTGGGTTTAATCCAAATACAGCCCCAAGCATGCTAATAAGCTTAATTAAAGCAACCTTCAGAAGCGATTCTTTCGTCCTATGTTTCATTTCAGCATTTTCAGGATGGAATAAATACGTTTTTAATCTTTCGTCATTCACTTGTATCCCATCATAATAAGCCGGGTCTTTAGGCACTGAGGCATTTGCATTAATCCCTTTTGAATCATACGTAATTGTGTAAGGACGAAACAATCCATCTTCAAAGTACCGAATTTGCAAACCATATTTCGTTGCAATATACTTTGTGACTTGATCAATCCAATGATAGCCATTAAACAAGCAAATAACATCGATACTATTATTTCGAATATACTGATCGATTACATACATGTAACGCTTGTACATTACTAGTTCTTTATTAGCCGTCCGCTTCTTTAATATGTTTCTTTTATACGTAATGTTATATATCGGGAGCGACAGTAATTCGTCATCAGATATAGGATATTGTTTATTCGTCACATGAAAAGGTGCATAAAGAGTCTTAATTCCACTTTTAAACAACAATTCTCCTAGTTCAAACTTCATTTGATAACAATGATGACCTCTATGAATTAATTCATTTGCGATATCGATAAAAAATCGCTTATTCCGATTCCCTCTTAGAAACAAGTAATTAGCCATGTATGCCTTTAAACCCCTTACATCAGACAATTATGTCAATCTCCAATTACCGTTCGTTTTTGTTGAAACTCGACACAATTTTCATTTCATTTGTCATAATTTGTTTAACCTTCATTAATGTTACCTATTTTTCAACCCTAAGTAAACACATTTACGTTTTTTTACAACAATTAACTCATTTAGCATTAAGAAAATCGCTTGATGTTAAAATGAATGAACAATATGCCAAAAAATGCTATCTAAATTCGCATTGCTCCTATGCCATACTTTTACTATAATTACTGAGGTTATCCATATTCTTATTTATTTTCTTGATAAATCATGTAAGATTCTAAAATTAATAGAAAGAGGTGTTATATATATGAAGAAAAAAATTCTAATAACAATTGGAATTCTATTTGGAGTTCTTTTATTATCGCTGGCTGCTTACGGTTTTTATCTATATAAGTCTGTTACAGATACGGTAGCAGAAATTCATGTGCCATTAGAACGAGAACAATCTAGCAAGCGTGAAATCAAAGTGGATGTTGAACAAAAAGAGCCACTTTCTTTCCTTATTACAGGAATTGATGCAAGAGGCGACAATCTTTCAGGAAGAACAGATACAATTATTGTTATGACTGTTAACCCGGAAGACCAATCAGTTAAGATGTTAAGTATTCCACGTGATACGCGTACTGAAATTGTTGGTCGTGGAATGCAAGATAAGATTAACCATGCTCATGCCTTTGGTGGCATGGAAATGACCATTGATACAGTGGAACATTTCCTTGATATTCCAATTGATCACTATGTTAGCATTAATATGGAAGGATTCAAAGGACTAGTTGATGCGATGGGTGGGGTAACCGTTGATAATGCCTTTGCCTTTAACCAAAGCGGACATTCGTTTGCTGAAGGAGAACTTTTTTTAACTGGTGATGAGGCACTTGCGTATGCCCGAATGAGAAAAAATGATCCACGGGGCGACTTCGGAAGAAATGATCGTCAGCGTCAAATTGTTGACGCCGTTATTCAAGAAGGCGCTCAACTTGGTTCGATTACAAGAGTTGGTGACATTCTTGGGGTCGTTGGTAATTCCGTTCGTACCGATTTATCGTTAGATGATATGTGGAAAGTTCAGTCTAAGTATCGTGACGCCCGTCATAACATTGCACAAATGGAAATCAAGGGGAACGGCACAACGATCAATGGTATCTACTATTTGCAAGTACCTGAAGAAGAAATTTCTCGTGTCAAAACAGAACTTCGCACACACTTAGGACTTGAAACTGCATTATAGACAAAAAGGACTTTATCACTTGGTGATAAAGTCCTTTTTCTGTTCGATTTAGTTTCTATATAATTTCCCAATCATCTCAGTAGCATTATTGTAAATTGTTTCAACCTCGTGAAGATCTTTGTATAATCTCTTCGCAGTTGTTTCTAAAGGAGTATTTCCTTCTATATTATATATCGAGCCTAATGTTGATAAATTTTCATTCTCAAAATACCTTGTTAACTTATAAACAAATTGTTCGGGATTCGGTAACAAATTAATAGCGTTCATTTCCTCTAGTTCTTGAAACATTGTATCGATACTATTTTTTGTATTCATTATGTACCTCCCGCAAATAATTAATGTAAGCCTTTTCATTACTAATATTCTACCTTTTTTCTATAGTAAAAGCAATTCTTTTTTCACACTTTTCTACATTTCTTATTATTTATTACCTAGTCGATTATATTACAAATATAGATGATTTGTCCTATTATATGCAATAAAACGACAAAATAATTGCTAGATTACGATATTTGTTTCATACTAATTAATAGATATTTTTCCCAAGAGGTGGCCAAAAATGTTTATTCAAGCAAATGAACGTACTGATAAAGAACAATTTATGAAAGTATGGAGCACAATCGCCTTGGAGCGAAAATATCCCGTTACTGAGCTAGCGGATAATTCAGAAGCCTTTATTCTCCAAAATAAGGACGGTGTAAACGTCGGAACAATTGAGTTTGTCCCTTGTGAACTTGGGCTAGCGAGCAGTAATGATATTATTAATATATCCGGCGAATCACGAGTAACTAATAACTTAGGGAGCGCGTATCAAGTACGAAAGATGGGCGTTATTAAAGAGTTTGGCTCAAAGAAGATTTTATTAGATTTGTTGAAGCTTGCTGCCACACATGCCAAGGATAAACAAGTTCGCTATTATGTCAGTTATTTAGAGAAAAGACATTATCAAATATTAACGGAGAAGTACAAGTTTCGCATTGACCGTATGGGCGAAGATGTGAAGTTTGAAAAGAGAGTTTGTGTTCCCTCGTTAATCGATGTCTGGGATGCAATCAATAACACCCAAGGCTACCCAATACATATTAAATCGATTGCTTATGTAGTGAGGGGAACGAAGAAGGTCAAGTCGTTGTTCGTATAGAAATTCGTCATTCATATCTAAAGTCAATAAGACCCTCACACTTAAATGTGAGGGTCAGAGCTACAACTGTTGCACAAGCATTACATTACATTACTTTACTTTTTCCTCTTCCAACACTCTCTTCAAATAAGCCATGACATCACCACGAAGATCATCACGCCCAAGAGCGACATCAATGGTTGCCTGAATAAAGCCTAATTTATCTCCTATATCATGACGGATTCCTTCAAATTGATAAGCAAGGATCGCTTGATGAAGATTTAACTCTACAAGGGCATCCGTTAGCTGTATTTCATTACCCGCACCTGGCTTAATTTTACGTAAAATATCAAATATTTCCGGACGAAGGATATAACGCCCCATGATGGCATAGTTAGATGGCGCATCTTGAATTGCTGGTTTCTCGACAAGTGTTTCGACATGAATCACTCCAGACTCAACCTCAGGACCTTTAGGAGCGACAATGCCATATTTTGATACAGCTTCATCTGGAACAGGTTGAACACCAACCACCGAGCACTTATATCGATCAAATACATCAATGAGCTGCTTTAAACATGGCTTTTCCGACTGCACAATATCATCACCGAGCATAACTGCAAATGGTTCATTGCCAATAAAAGAACTAGCACAGGCAATGGCATGACCAAGTCCGAGTGGCTCTTTTTGACGGATATAATGAATATTAGCCAACCGAGAGATAGCTTGTACTTCTGCAAGGATCTCATGTTTCTCTTTTTGTGCAAGGGTCTCTTCTAGTTCATATGATTTGTCAAAATGGTCCTCAATGGCACGCTTTCCTCGACCACTGACAATAATAATATCTTCAATTCCAGATGCCACTGCTTCTTCAACAATGTATTGAATCGCTGGTTTATCAACAATTGGCAACATTTCTTTCGGTTGAGCTTTCGTTGCAGGAAGGAAACGAGTACCTAGGCCTGCAGCTGGAATAATCGCTTTGCGGATTTTCATTAGGAATCCACCTTTCTAGATTATATAGAGAGAGGTAATCAAAATTTCATCTACTTTTCTCTTAAGTAAGTGCTTTCTTATTTTGAATTACGAATACCAAGTCAAGTCTTGGCTGAGATTAATACTCCTAGTTCTCTAGTTCATTATAATATATATATAACAGGAACGCGAAAGTTTCGTTAAACCCAACATGACCAAGACCACTCTAACTGGATAAAGGCCTTATTCATTTGTTATATTACCTTTCGCAACCGTCGTCATTGCTTTTGTTTACCTTTTTCCGCAAATCCTCAAGTTCTTCTACAAGCGACATAATCATCTCATCACTTTTTACGAGCTCTCTATGCAAGGCTTGAATTGTCTCTTCTTCCCATTCAAAAGGATTTCCATTCTCGGGTGTTATCGGCAAATCCTTATATACATTCCCTTCTTCATGTTCATTTGGTTCAAAATAGATCGCAACTTCACAACCGGAATCGCCCAATGCAATCCTTTTTCGCAAACTCACTTTTCCGTAACCAAACCTTCTAGCAGCAATCCCGCCAAATACACTTGAGGTCATATTGCAAAGATGTGGAGCGTCTTGAACAATTTCCCCAAACGGACATCCAGTTGCTTTTACGACAACATGATCAGGGTGTACTTCAGAAATCGTAAAGTGGCCACCGATCGAATTCTTAATATCTACTATTACATCGGCATACTTCTCTACTGTCCAGTTTTGATCTTTACTATCATAAAACTCTTCTAACCATTCACCCGTTCTGATTCCTATTTGCCGAATGTATTCTTGCGCACTGTCCCCTACTGTCTTTGAGTGTAATTGAGCATACTGGGTTACCAACTTGGATAAGAAAATGGTGCCTGTTAATTGGGTGTTCATAGCCATTTTTAGTCCTCCATTTTACATACATAGATAGATAGAATTTTATTCTTTGTCGCATCATTTCTTTTTTAGCTCTGTTCATGAACACATTATTTGAATAATTAGAGAGAGGATGTGTCCGTATGAGACATTGACTTAATCAGTATTTCAGTTTTCGTTTACACATTCAACCTTTTACCTACCATTTTACATTTCCATTCCATGGTACTTTGATATGTCTCCGTCTAATACAGTTTTATTTAAGCCAAGCTCTACGAGGTGGCTCATGTAAGTGTGGAGCTTGATTCATAATGCCAAAAAGGACTTTATCTAGGATAGAGTCCTTTTGTGTATGTGAATGGATTTTCGAGTGCACTGCATGACTGCACAGCACTCGCGACAAGGTGGCACGCTGTCTAAATCATAAAATCCTGCACCCATTCCTTCGTTTCACCAATCGTTTGGTTCTCAGGGTTGAAATACGTGCGGATGCCTTTTTCGCTTAGAAGCTGTTCAAGCGTGAGGTGGTTTTGTTGCTGTTTGTATTTCACATCCCACCCTACTTTGTCGACTGTCTCACGGATGGCGCCGCGCATATTTGCAAAGAGGACGTGAATGTTTCGTTCTTCTTCATAGTGGTCGATGATCTCTTCTAACTTTTCAATCGAGACCGTGTCGATATCATTGACTCCACTCATGTCGATAATGATCCATTTCGTTTCGTTATGGAGCTTAATTAGCTTCTGTAGTTTTTCTTCTAAAAAGGAGATATTGGCAAAGTGCAACGTTGAATCAATGCGAAGGACCATGACTTTCTCTGACGTGACTGCCTCTGGATACCTTTTAATATCACGGAAAGTCTCCTCCGCGTCAACATATCCTAATTGGATAATATTCGGTTTCGCGCTTCGTTTAATGAGTAGTAGCAGTGTGAAGATGGCTCCAATAATAATCCCCCACTGAATCCCGATAAAGAGTGTGACGCCAAATGTCGTTACCCAAATCCACCCTTCTAGCGGCTTCACGCGAAAAAGGCGCCTCATTTCCTTTAGATCAATTAATTTATATACAGCGACGATAATAATTGCCGCTAAGACGGCGTTCGGCAAGTAATAGAAGACTGACGTGAAAAACAAGAGCGTAATCATCACACAAATTGCTGTCACAATCGACGCAATTTGTGTGACCCCACCGGTTTGGTAATTCACAGCCGTCCGTGAGAAGCTGCCGTTGACCGGGAACGAGTGAAAACAGGATCCAATCATATTCGTTAGTCCTAATGCTCGCAGCTCTTGATTCGAATCAATTTTGTAATGTTCTTTCGCGGCGACTGTCTTGCCGATTGCGAGTGACTCCATAAAGCCGAGGAGCGCAATCGTTAGTGCCATCGGAAACAGCATTTGAATCGTGTCATACGTGACATTCGGAAACGCAAATCCCGGAAATCCTGTCGGGATATCGCCGACGATACGCACTCCGCCTTCATGTAAACGAAACAACACGACCAATGCAATTGAGGCGATGACCACGAGCAACGCATTCGGCAGCCTCGGATTGATCTTTTTCAAAACGATAAGGCCGATAATGCTCAAAATGCCGATCGCAAGCGTTAATAGTTGAATGTCCTCGATTTTCGCGAACACTTCAAATAAGAGAAGGTGAACCTGCAAATAATTACCGATCTCAATTCCGAGTAAATGAGTTAACTGACTGACACCAATGACGATTGCTGCAGCTGATACATAGCCGTTCATCACAGATTGCGGAATAAACTTTACAATAAAGCCAGCCTTTGAAAGGCCCAAAAACAATTGGATCGCCCCGACCATGAGCGCAAGCGTTAAGACGGTCGCTATGTAATCGGTCGTTCCAGGCTGCGCGTACGCAGACACCCCTGAAAAAACAAGCAATGACGTAATCGCGACAGGTCCAACAGACAAGTGCCTAGAGGACGCAAAGAACGCATAGATGAGCAAAGGAATCGTTGACGCGTAAAGTCCCATCACTGGCGGCAGACCTGCAAGCATTGCATACGCCATGCTTTGTGGAACAAGCATGACAAAGAGCGTCAAACCAGCGATGACATCAAACCGGAGATGCCTTTGTTTATAATTAGGCGTTAATTGAATTGGAATGTACTTTTTGTTCATTGATCTGTTCCCTCCTACTAAGACCCGTTCGAGATTTGCTAGGTGTTAGTGGAATTTCGTGCGTTACGTTTAGTATAGCATAGCTCGTGCGGCGTTGCGTACCTTGGCAGGGCTTGCCCCCTTTTGTCTCTCTACAATAAAAGTACAACTTGTATTTTATTTTAGACAGCATTTACGCTTTTTACTGACAACTTTATCAGCGATTTTTTAATTTTTTCTAGCGAAAGATGAAAATTATCTAGCGAAAACGGAAATTTATCTAACAAAAAATGATAATTATCTAACGAAGTTGCCGAAATTACAGCGAATAGGCTTTTATTGCGATATTTCAAGAGGGATCAGCGAAATAACAAGCCGTATTAGCGAGGCCATTGGATCCGAAGAGACTCTGACCCCAAATAAACTGACTAAATTTCTGAAAAAATGCCTAAAGTTAACACAAGCTAAGCGAGAATGAAAAAGAACCTGCGGGGCAACTTATTTCATGGGGGTGAGAAAAATGAAAAAAAACAACAGCAACCGTAATACAAATAAAAATAAGCACCGTAAGAACAACGGGCTTAGTACTGAAAATGCAACAAATGTAGAATTCGCAACTGAAAATGACGCACAAGACTTAAAAAACCGCAACAACCGTAATTGCTAACGCTTGAAAAAAGCATTCATATCCTAGCTTTCAAGTACAATCGATTGGTGGTTACTACATGAACTTTACTTCGATTAGGAGGATGACAATGGGCATATTAAGCGGAAACCCGAAAGATGAACCGATGCATTACGGAGAGGTTTTTGGAGCATGGTCGTATTTGCTTGCGGCAAAATCTGCACTCGTTTCTCAACAAACGTTAATTAATCATACTGGGGATGACGATCTCAGGAAATTCATCACAAATACGATGGATAATACGAGACAAGAAATTGAGCAACTCGAGCTCTTGCTAAAGGAAAATGAAATTGCGCTACCACCGAGCCCCCCGGAACGTCCGAATGCACGACTTGAGGACATTCCAGTAGGTGCACGATTTAATGATCCTGAAATTGCCACAATGGCAGGAGCTGACATCGCTTCCGGTCTTGTCGCTTGTAGTACGATGATGGGACAAGGCATACGCGAGGACATCATCATGATGTTCGGTCAATTCCATCAACAAAAAGCAACATTAGGCGGGAAGCTGTTGAAAATGCAAAAAGAAAAAGGCTGGTTAGTTCCTCCTCCATTGCACTTGAATAAAGTAGCAGTCGGAGTGTAAGGCAAGGAAGTGTCCCCACTAGACAACCGCAATAACAATAACAACAATTAACTGCTAATCGATATTTGATTTAGGTTAAACGCAAAAGGTGTCAACTTATTCGTTGACACCTTTTCAATTGTTTGAATTGGTTGTTCTATTGTTGCGTTCACATATACGATCATATCAGCCATTTGTGTCGCTCCCTTCGTAATAAGTCATGCTGGACAACGGAGAGGCAAGCCCTTTCGTTAAGTGAATCCTAAATAAGAGCAGGAACATACGAGGCCACTGAAAAAGGTAAAAAGCAACCTACTTTTTCAGTGGCCTTAAACATACTTGCTCTTATTTATAGTAAGGAATTTACTGCATATGGTTTTGGTTATATAATCCAGTACTTACATTGCCCATGGTATTCGTCGTTCCCATTGAATTCATTGTTCCCATCGCACCCATATTGTTGATCGATTCCATCGGTTGGAACATCCCTGTCATTTGTGCGGTTTGTGCTGTATCAAATTGTGGTGGTTGGTAGTATCCATTTTGATTCATCCAACTCCAAATTTCATAAGCCATCTCTTGACATAAGTTCGCTCCATTTACATGATACATACGCAGCTGCGTATCTACGCATTCATTCGCCCACTGCATCCCCATCATTGATCCTGCTTTATGCGTATTCAGAGCCAGTGTCGCAATCGTTTGATCTGAGAGCATTTGTGTATTCATCATCGGCGCAGACATCGTCACTTGATGATGTGCATTTGGGTTCATATTTTGTGTATGGAAGTTCGGAGCTTGATGGGTTAATTGCGCGCCTTTTCCTTGTGCAAGGTTCACACCTTGTTGGTACGCATTCATCATTTGTTGTTGATGCTTTGTCAAAATCCCTTTCAACCGTTGATCTCTACATTGGTTCGCAAATACACCATGCTGTTCAATCTCCGCTGCCTTTGTTCGTAATGCTTCAGATGTTTCCAATAGTTCGTGAGCTGCTAAGTTCATCATATTCCTCCAAAAGAGTTATTAGGCTTGACCCAAAGCATAGTGTACGTATTCAAAGAAATTCCATACATTAAATAAATTTACTTTTTTTAATGTATTAAACAAAATCAGAAAGGCAAAATTAAGTCGGGGAGGTGAGTACAATGGCTACTAACAACAACCGTAATAACAACAATAATAACAATAACAACAACCGTGCAAACAATGACGAGCTTAATGTTGAAAACGCAAATGTAGAGTTCGCAAATGAAAATGATGCACAGAACGTAAACAACCGTAATAACAATAACCGCAATAACAACTCTAACTGCTAATTCACTTTTGATCTCTTCAGCTCTACGCAGGTGTGGGCGTCTTTAGTTTAGACCTGTATTTACTCACTCAAAGAAGCTCGGATAGCAACGATCCAAGCTTCTTTTTCCTTCCTTGATAACTTGTGTATTTGCGATGTCAATCATCAGGTTAATTTTGGTAAAACCTAAGGTTACACATATTAACACTTTATCCAGGTTATCTTATAAATGTATTGATTGCACCAATACAAAATTGTATACTGTGTGAGCTCTACAGCTCTGAACTAGGAGGGCATTTAAAATGAGTGATAAAGTAATGTTTTATACGACGGCAAGAGCCAAACAAGAGAATTATCAATTGAAAGATCTCTTTGGAAAACCCATTTTCCATCGTCAGATCAATGGTGACAAGGTCTACATACCATTAGATAAAGAACGATTTTGGGGATCATCATAGCAGATCGTTCTCCCTTTTAATTCCGGTTACCTTCTCTTGGAGATTTCCGTTTGATCATCTCATTTATCTTATTAATGCAATGGCTGTAACAACGTTTATGCAAAACGTTGTTAAAAAGGAGATCAGACATTTCCCTTGTTCATTACTAGCTCCCTATATCCATATCTTACAGACTGCTCTTTTTCTCGTTAGCTTGATAATTCATTCGATAAGAAGATGGGGTTGCCCCGTATGTTTCTTTAAACTTCTTTGTAAAATAGGCTGGGTTGTTGTATCCGACCTGCAATGCAATAGTCTCGATATTTTGCTCACTTGTCACAATCATTTCCTTTGCCGCCTTCATCCGTTCTTTTGTTACGAAATCAACAAAGTTTTCACCGGTACTCTGCTTAAAGATTCTACTCAGATAACGTGGACTTAAGTGGATAACATCTGCTACAGCATTTAGAGATAAATCCTCTGATAAATGATCAATAATATAATTCTTTACTTTCTCAATGACGTCATTGTTTTTTCCTTTATCTGCTTCTTCTAAATAGTGATAGGAAGATTTAATGACGGTAAGTAACCAGCTTTTATACTCATCAATCGTAGATAATTGATTAAATACATCATAGATCTGCTCATTTAAAATCTCACGTGTACTACAATTTAGTTCCTTAATAAATTTATAATAGTTGTACACTAAATCATATAATATTTGGTGGCAGTAATCGGCTGCATAATTGCCTGTCTTCATTTCAACTAAGATCGTTGCAAGTGACTCATTTACTTTTTTTATATCTCTCGTTCTTAATGCCTTGTTAAAGTTGTCTATTAGTTGGTCATTTATTTTTTCTTTGCTTTCTTCCCTTTTTAAAAGTTCTACGTTTGAAAGAATCTTACTTTCAGGGAAAAAGTATTGATATTTCATTAATGTTTTCAATTCTTTGAATGACTCATCGAGTTGTAGTGGACTCTCTTTCCACTGGCCGATTGCCGCCAACAGCTCTAACGTAAAGTTCGAGTGTGCATAGGAAGAAAGGTGATTAATGCTATCATAGAGAATTTTCGAGTCCTCTTTCTTTGCTCCAACGATGACGTCAATTTGGTGATCCTCACTCGATTCGATCGCCAAACATAGCAAGCCCTTCTCACTGATTTTTTTCTCTGTTTGCGAAATAAGGTTGTAAATAATAAATTGGCTATTTTCTAAACTAATCGATTGAATAACTTCCGTATTTAACGTTAAGGAGAAAACGGTGAAATAGTTTTGTGAATCAATATCACTATTCAAATTCAATAATTTGATCCGCTCCGTTAACTCTTCCCTGCTTTTCACCTTTCCGTACAGTAAGTCAACCGTCAATTTAGCTCTCATCATTGGAATGTTTTCACGAAGTGTACTCTCTAATCCTTTCACCTTAATTGATAAATTATTAATTAAATGATCAATGAGATAATATTCATTTTTCCCGGTTGTTTGCAGTTCCGTTGGATCACTAAACAAACTTTTTGCTCGATTTAGTAGTACTTTTACAGGGTTGTACATATTCATCGTCAAAATGTGTGAAATAATCACACCAATTAGCACAGCAATAATTCCGATGATGATTAGTGACTGCTGTACCGCTTGCGATTTACTATAAAATTGCTCAACAGGGGTAACATTGACAAGCTTCCAGTTTGTAGAGTCAATTGTATGATACGATACCATTGATTTAACACCATCGACATCTTCAATAAAACTCTGACTCTCTGTAGTAGAAAAATAGGTTTCTTTCATAAACTCGTCGTCTAGTTGGTAGCTCAAATCCTTGCTATTGCTTTTTGCAACTATTCCATGTTCATCAATAATAAAGATTTGTCCGCCGGATTCTTGTTCTGACGATTCAGACATGATAGACGATAATGCATCAGCCTTAATATTTATCGCAATATACCCGCTTTTCTCGCTTGCTGCTGCTCCTTGTGGATAGCCTACAATTAAACTCACTGCTTTTGCCTGAGGATTTGTTGAGTCATTCGTATTTGACCAAATTAGATTCTTCCCTGTTTGTTGCATAATATCTACCCAATTCACTACTTCGTCCTCACCATGTAAATACGTCAGTCCCCTTTTAGAGGAAATCATCAAATCATTCTGTGAATAATAAACATCAATTGATTCTAAGAGACTCGAATTGACAGACACGACATTTTGCAAGTAAGTATAGACGTTGTGAATTTTTATATAATTGCCACTAAGGGGTTCATCGAATAGAAAAAATAATTCTTCATTCCTATAATCAGGAACAGATAATCCCAAGTAAATTCTCTCCGTTTTCTTAAAAATATTTTCATCGAGCGTATTTCTTAAATATCCAAGCATTCTTTCGTTCACATTTTCAACTTCACTTTTGAAATTTGATGAAAAGTAGGCATAGGAACTGATTCCCATTAAGGTAATGGAGATAATAATCAAAAACACATATGTGAAAATTAATTTGTAAAATACAGTATTAAACCTGTTATACCATTTCATATGCATCCTCCTAAACCCCTGCCTACCTATAACGAAAGCGCTTTCTATTTTAAGAAATATCTACTAGAGTCTGTTCCTTAAAAGAAAAACTTCCCTGATATGCGTTCTTTTTTCAAACTTTTTCTTAATTATACCATATTTTCTATTTATTCGACTTAGATTGAAAACACTTATGATTCTAAATAGTAGAAATTTTCTTTTTAATCATCTTATGGGATCGCTCAATTTCTTCAGGAGTACACACTGATTTTAACTCGTATACTTTTATCGGTGCTTCTTTAATAACCTCAATAAACGAGTCAAAGTCCTCGCTTTGGCTATGAATATATGGGCACCAATGATCGGATAGTTCGATCGTTTCATGGATGTGTACGCCGAGTATTTTGTCTTTGACGAGCTGTAAATCTTGTAAATTATCATATAAACCCATTCGATCCATCATCATCGCATGACCAATATCATACCAAAGGTAAACGGGAGCTCCTTTAAGCTCGTTAATCAGTTGGTTCGCTTCTAAAAGGGTAGGAATTTGATAGCATCTTGAGCGTGTTTCTAACCCAATCCCTACGTTATACTGCTTACGAGCGATATATTCACTAACTTCTTCCAAACTATCTTGTATCCTCTTTACGTAAAATTTGCTTTCCCGCTCTCTTTTTTTGATCATCTCAGACCATAATTGTTTATATTCGATCGAGTTTCTTCCTTTGGAGTGATAGATTTCTTTTAGGGTCTTGTCAATATTATAAGAAAACGGAACTTCTCCTGGGTGAACGACGACGCCTTTTGCTCCAAGATGAGCGGCATGGTCGATTGTCTCCTTCAGTAATGTGACGGCCTTTTTTCTTTTAGATTCGTCTTCAAATCCTAACATAATAGAATCTGGGTCATATTCCTTGTCATCGTAAAATGGGAAGACATGATGAACACTTGAAATGTTCATCTCTTCTTTTTCAATCATAGGTAAAATGGATGCTAGCATTTGCTTTGTTACATTGTAGTTTAATTCGACTTGAGAAAAACCAAGCTGTTTGATTTCCTCAATCATTTCTCGGCCGCTTGTATGTCTTTTAATGTTCCAGCATGTGGAAAAGGAAAACTCTCCTTTTGTTGTCATCAAACTTATCCTCTCCTTTTTTTTGAGAAAAGGAGCCTGAGAGTAGTCATATCTCAGGCTCCATTCTATTTATTAATTAATCGTGCTATACCATTCGTTTGCCTCATCTGTTAATTGCTCTCCACCTAATTGATTCCATCTATCGACGAATTCGTCAAAATAATCCACTGGCTTATCACCGGTAATAATAGAAATATAGGCTTCATTTCTAACTTTTGTTAATTCCGCTCTAAATCTAGACTCAGAAGGAAGGGCTGTGACTAATTGGTTACGAACGGCTCCAACATCATACCCGTTTTCAGCTGCCCATTCATTTCCTAATTCGCTTACGTCCCAAAGTGCAAAATCAATGGCAAATTTACCTGCACCAGAATCCTTAACATCCTCATATTCAGGTGTAGGAACTCGTTGACCTGGACCTTTCTCTGTCCACATTTCCCCTTCAATCCCCCATAAAGCGTCGACATAATTTTCTTTCGTTGTCCCTGAGGTTTCATCTAGAATTTGTAGTATTTTCCCAAGTTTATCTGGTTCTTGCTCTAACGGTGCTCCAAAAGCAATAATTTTACCAGCAATCATATTCGGAGCATATAATGCTTGTTCACCATTTGGCCCGACTGGCGGTGGTCCATGAACGAGAGATTTGGCAGCTTCCGGATTCACTTTTAACAATTCAGCGTAATTTGATCCACCTTTATCTTCAGGATGATCCGTTAATGGGCCAGTCCAATGGTAGTATTGTCCGTGGCCTGTAAATCCAATTTTCCCATTAATGAACGCATGAGAATCAGCCCAATATCCACCCATGTTTTCTCCTGTAATAAATTCTGGATCAAGTACACCATCTTCATACCACTTGTTTAGAAGCTCCAATGCTTCTTTGATTTCCGGCTGGACAGAACCATTGACAAGTTTGCCATCCCTTTCTTGCCAGAACCAATCTTGCCAATCATGTGCCCCGTACCCAGTCACATAACCAAAAGCACCAAATATAGCTGGGATTCCACTAAGGGATAATCCATACGTATCTTTTTTCCCAGTACCGTTTGGATCTTCGTTCGCAATTTTGTACAATGCTTCTTCAAACTCTTCTAACGTTTCAGGCGTTTTTGTGATTCCTAGATTTTCTAACCAATCACCACGCCATACTATCGTCGTCCGATATTTATAAACATCTCTCATTTCAGGAAGACCGTAAATCTTGTCGCCCACTTTCGCATAATTTAACCAGTTTGGCTCAAGTTCTGTCGCTTTTTCATATACATTAGGCATATATTCTTTAATCACTTCTTCATCAAAACCTAGTAATACTCCTTGGTCGACTAGTAGTGGTAAATTATTAATGTTAACCCCGTCAGCCATGTAATCAGGAATTTCGCCGGCTGCAAATTTCAAATTTAATACTTCATGAATGTTTTGGTGGTCTAAATTCCACATATCAAATTTTACATTATATTTATCTTGATAATGTTGAACCATCCTGCCTTCAGGACTAATTGGATCTGTGATGTATGGTGCCCAAGACAGTTCATATTCTTTTCCTTCAATCGGTGCAAATCGCTCGATCGAATTCTCATCAACAACAGGAGCATCACCGTTTGAATCAGTGTCACCTACAACCTCATCACTTTTATTACATGCAACCATTACTAAAGATAAAATTATGAGCAGAGCAACGATGTAAGCATTCAACTTTTTAGCCATTACGAATCCCCCTTGTTATCATTATTGAACTTCAGATAAAAAGCATTTACAAGCCTTTTTTATAAAGAAGCATCACCCCCTTTAATGAAAACGTGCCTCCTACCCTTTCACTGAACCTATCAGCATTCCTTTCACAAAGTACTTTTGTAAAAATGGATAGATGATGATAATTGGTATGGTCGTGACCATAATCGTGGCAGCTTTAATCGTTTCCGTATTCACCTTGTTTTGGTCCTCAGGTAGAACGGACGACATCACTTGCATTTGTCCATCAAGAACGATTCTTCTCATAACCATTTGAAGCACTTCTTTATTTGTATCTGTCATATAAATTAAACTATCAAACCAAGAGTTCCAATGAAACACAGCATTCCAGAGCCCTAATGTCGCGATGATTGGCATAGATAAAGGAATGATGACTTTCCATAGGATATAAATGTCATTGGCGCCATCAATTTTTGCGGATTCTTCTAACTCAATAGGCAGTGACTGCATAAAGTTTCTCGCAATAATTAACTGAAATGGGTTTACTAGAACAGGTAAGATTAAAGCCCAAGAAGTGTTCATTAGTCCTAAATCACGGACCAGTAAATACGACGGAATCATTCCTCCTGAGAAAAACATCGTAAAGACGATAAACTTTGTCCAAAAACTTCGATGCGGAAAGTATTTTTTTGCTAAGACGTAAGCCGCTGCGATTGTAACAGCTACATTTAAGAATGTTCCAAAAATGGTACGCTTCAATGAATTCCAGAAACCTATTAACACCTGGTCATAACCTAGTACTTGTTCATAGTTTACGAATGAAATTTTTTCAGGAATGATTCGTATTTGACTAAACGATACATCAGCTGGACTTAATGACATCGTGAGTAAATATAGAAACGGGTAGATCGTTGTCACACATAGTACAATCATAAAAATGACATTAAATGAATCAAAGATAAACCCTGAGACAGATCGTTCCTTCATGATGGAAACCTCCCTTTCTTATCGATTACCACAGACTGTTTTCATTTCCACTAATTTTACGAGCAATCATATTGGCCAAGATCACCATCACTAACGAAATGACGTTTTTAAATAATCCTACGGCTGTTGCGAAACTATATTGTAAGTTCACAAGTCCTTGCCGATACATGTACGTACTTGCTACATCCGCAACACTATAGACGGCAGGATTATAAAGGTTAAAAATTTGGTCAAAGTCGTCCATGATTAATTTCCCAACTGATAGAATCGCCATGATCGTAATAACTGGGTACATAGAAGGTAATGTAATTTTCATCACTCGTTGGAACCGATTTGCTCCGTCCACTCTTGCAGACTCATACAATTCCGGGTTAATGCCTGCTAGTGCAGCCAAGTAAATAATGGTCCCCCACCCTAAGTCCTTCCAAATATCAGAGGACACTAACAACGTTCTAAACCAACTTGGATCCGCTAAGAAGTAAATTGGCTCAAACCCAAGTGCTTTAATGAAAATATTAATCGGTCCGATCGACGGGGATAAAAATTGTGTGAAAATCCCGGCTAGAATAACCCATGATACAAAGTGAGGAAAATAAGACACCGTTTGGACCACTCGTTTAAAAAGGACATGCCTCAGTTCATTAAGTAATAAGGCAAATATAATTGGTGCAGGAAAACCAAAAACAAATTTATACAAACTGATCAGAATCGTATTACGAAAAACCTCCCAGAAGCTATCTAACTGGAACATATATCGAAAATGTTCAAACCCAACCCAAGCACTCCCAACAATTCCGTCCATAAACTTGTAATCTTTAAAGGCGATTTGTAAACCATACATCGGACCATATTGGAAGATAGCAAAATAGAGAATAGCAGGTAAGATTAAAACGGTTAAATATTTGTACCGCCAATAGTTATAATACTCAGAATTCTTAAATTTCACGGCTAGCGAGTTTTTTATGTTCTTATTTTTCCCCAACTCTATCTTCATGTTCCTTACCTCCTTCACATCGATGAAAACGTTTCCCTAATATTTACAAAGATTCTAGTAAAATCACAATAAAAATAATTCACTATTTGATATAGGTGCAAATATTTATACTGCTAACTTAGCGTTAGTTTGAACCAACGATCGATAGGTGTCATGAGATTCACCGATACGTGCTTGCAATCAGTTGAGTGCTCATCATCGCGAAGGACCTCTTTCCAATGTTCATAGGCACCGTCTGAAATCGTAATCGAATCGTTACCTGATTGATAGTGAACACTTCCTTCTGTTAAGAAAGATTGGTTAGGATTGCTTCCTGCTTTCAGATGTTCACCTACAAGTTCTCCTTCTTTCCCTAGAATAAATGTAACTTGTGTAAAAATTTCCTCATGAGCATCTGAGGTGAAATGAATGTCCCATGAACGTTCTCCTGGGAAAACATCAACGGTTAGCTCATGTTTTTGTAAATGAGTCATTGGACGATGGTGATGCGGCAATAAATACCATGGGTTTCTATTTTCCTCGACTTTTTCTAATTCAGATAAATGTTCAGCTGGAATTGGACCATTGTAGCCTTTCTCTAACACCTTTTTTAAACGGTAGCCCCCGTGGATCTCTTGATATTCATCAAAGAACACTACGCCAGGTGAAAATGCTGTTGAAATTTTTATTCCGAGCAGCCTTACTTCGCCATGACGCAACGATAAGATGGAAGGGGTGTTTGTCATGATCGTTACACTTGTATTCTCTTTTTTGTATCGTACAATCGGCGAACCAAATGCAAGGTGTGGGGAGCTGTGTAATACTTCCCTATAAGACTGAGCGTTTTCAAGCTTTTGTAAATAGGTGTTTCTTGGGTGTGTTTGATTGATCACTTTTACATATTCATTCGGAATGTTGCTTCTCTCTATTGTTTCTTCCCTTATGAATGGAAAGAGGAGATGACCAATCATTGCATTGTTATCAACGCTGCTTGGCTCAGCCATTTTTTCTAAAGCAAGGTCTGCCATATAAGCAAACGTTGGATTATGATCGTACTGAGCCATCAACCGGTAAATTAAATAATAATTTGATAAGTTCGACGTTGTTCCAAAATCTTGTCTTCCAGAATAATCGGTTACGACCTCTCCTGATGGATGAATCAGATATTGCATTAGATCGAGATTTTTTCTAACGGGTTCAAGCAATTCAGGACGATTGAGATTCCGTGCTGTATGATAAAGCATTACGTTATTTACCGCATTGTAAATTCCATTGCTTCGCTCCGTCCATTCCCCATCCTCTGTATAGTCAAGTCCCTCAGCCAACCATTCTTCCGCCCTTTTAAGCAATTCCTTATTAGAAAAGTTTTGATATAGAAAGGATAAAGCCGCTGTTATCACCCAACGATGATTCGGTGTATGGCAGCCTCCGGTAAGTAAGGCGGGAATGGATCGTTCGAGAAACAATTTTATATTTGATTTGATATCTCTAAGTTGCTCCCATTCATACATCGTTAAGACTTGGTGGACTTGAGACAACCCTACGACAACGAAGCCTGTGTCAGGAGGTGAATGGTAATTCGTCGAACCGAGTGAAATGGTTCCATCAGAATGCTGGTTGGCCAGCATATACTCTGTCGCTCCTACTAATCTGTTTGCTAACTCTTTATTATGGAAAAAAGTAGAGTCTGAGTTAACAATCGAAGCTACCCAGGCAGCGATGACCCTTGGGGTGTTTCCATGACTTGGGCTTGCGACACCCGTTAGTCGATTAATAATGCCTCCATAATATTTGCTATTTTCATCTTGTGACTGATGTTCGATCATCTTAGCTGAAAAGCGATCGTTAATCTCAACTATTTTTTCGTACATAGTTTCCTCCTTTGTTTGTTGGAATTTACGACATACATGAAAGGGTTTTCATAATCATAATACGAACGTCAAATTCTAACAATAAAACAAATTCATCCTACTATAAAAAATCCCATATCCGGACTATCAACCTTTGTCACCACTAATAAAATAAAGATTTCAACTATCAAAATTTCCACTTTATGTGAATGTGCACTTTTTATTATTGAGGACCTTGGTTGACCGACTTATAATGACAGAAATAACGATTTGTTTTTATAAAGCTGTTTTCGTAAGGATTGTTGCTATAGAGTAGTGATTCCTCGTAGTGAAATGGAGCAGAAGTCACTCGACTCCTGCGGGATTTAGAGGTAGGGTCGAGACCCCACAGGCGCAGCCGAGGAGGCTCGACACCTCCTTGCGGGTGCGAGTGGCTGGAGCGGAATGGAACGAACTTGTGGAGAACGGCTAACCCATAAAAACAACAAAGTATGCGAAAACAGCCTTTTATAAAAAGGAGGGTAATGGCGTGGGTAGTGGCGGTATTTATTTAAGCAAGCTGTATCGGTTTTGTGAGTGGATAACTAGGTTAGCCTATGTAAACATTTTATGGATCATCTTTTCGTTCGCTGGGTTGATTTTGTTTGGTTTAAGTCCTGCGACTGTCGCTATGTTTGCGTTAATCAGGAAATGGGTGCAAGGAGAAACAGATCTTCCTGTCTTCAAAACATTTTGGAAGACGTATAAGGATGAGTTCGTAAAAAGCAACTTATTTGGAGGCGCACTGCTAGTTGTTGGTCTTGTCCTATTCTTTGATTTACGTTTTTTCCAATCAGGTACAACAATGTTTTCGCTTGTTATGTCCTATGTAGCCATTTTTCTACTCTTTATTTTTCTTATCACTCTTCTCTTTGCCTATCCTGTATTTGTTCATTATAACTTGTCGATTTTTCAAATCATAAAAAATTCGTTCTTCCTCGGTATTTCTAATCCATTACAGCTATTTTTTATGATTATTGGAGTTGCAGCGGTCTATGTTGTCATGATGTACATTCCTGGACTCATTCCATTTTTCGGAGGGAGCCTAATCGCCTACATTTTCATGTGGTCCGCATTTCAATCATTTGTTAAACTCGAAAATGATTATATAACTGCTAAAAAAGGAAACTTAGAAACAGATGACATTTCTTAGCGTTAATTCATTATGAATAAACCTCCAATTGGTAGACTATGTCTACAACTGGAGGTAGGTTTACATGCTAAATAAACAACAATATACTTACAGCCATTCCAGCAATGAGTCCATAAATAGATAGATGGGTTTCATCGTATCTTTTTGCTGCTGGTAACAATTCATCCAATGAAGTCATTTTCTACAATTTGTTCTTCTGATATTACTTGTAATCCATTTCTTTTAAGTAACGCAGAAGTAACTCCATTTCCAACTATTTTCTCACCACTAAATTCGCCATTGTAAATGAACGAACTACCGCAAGATGGACTATTCTCTTTGAGAACAATTAGTGTTGCATTAATTTTTTGAGCTTTTTCTAATGTAGTATAAGCTCCTTTTATGTAAAGTTCCGTTACGTCTTTACCAGACTTGTCAATTACTTTAGCCTTTCCATCAAGTACATCTGCTCCGTCTCCACCTACAATCTCAGCAGGTTTCCTTGGGGTTGAAAATCCGCCAAGCAGTTCAGGGCAGACTGTTACGGCTTTGTTCTCTTTAACTAACTTACTTATTTTGTTATCTAAACTATGTGTACCGTTATATCTTACTTCTAATCCAGCTAAACAGGAACTGACTAATATCATAAAATACACCTCTCATAATAAGTCCATTACAACTATAATATTCTTGCTTAATTAAACTCAATAGTGAATAAAATAAACAGAAACAACCACATATATGACTGCTCTTGCTGTTAAAGTAATGCACTCGTTCGTTAAGTATCGGACTATTCAAGTTCCTCTGATGAAGGTGGTTCAAAGATTTGAATCCACTCTTTTAGTTTAGCTTTTGGTATAAAAAAAGTCCCATCTGGTTTTTGAATATTTCTAGTCTCTAGACGTTTAAACAACACCTCTTCTGATATATCAACAAAATGAATTTTAAAATCAGCTCCTAGTTCCTTGGCTCGAAAACGAAACTCGTCTCGTTGACTCCGAACCCAGCATCCAAAATCTAGGATAACATCATTGCCAAGAACTAAAACCCTAGCTGCAACGTCCCACATAAGAGTTTCCACTGCATCATGTCTAGCATCGTGCATCGCTTCGTCTGATTCCGTCATGTTATCCCCAAAATCATTCCCAAATAAACGGATGTGCCATTCATCAGGAGTAAGACGAAGAGCCGAATATTTCTTTTCAAGTTTACGAGCAAGTGTAGTTTTACCACTACATGGAAGACCAACCATTAAATGAAGTGTCGCGATAATAATCATCTCCAATCTTAAAAAAAAGACTAACTTTTCAGTGAACTACCCACCACTTACCACCCTTACGGGTTGCTTGAAGTGGGGGCTTCTTGGGTAATCACCACTTTTAGCAGCTGACGAAATTGACCAAGCTAACCCTCTTGTTCCAAG